>JAMOOB010000346.1 GCA_027066265.1 Desulfurococcales archaeon | reverse complement strand
TCTTGTAGCATTGTTCTCGAGACCGATGTCGGTAAACAGAGCCTTGTGCTTGAGCGTAGCGTTCCGATTGTTGCAGACATCGAGGTGTTGAGGTCTCGAGGTCTGGACGTTTCGTCTCTCTACGTGGTTAAATCAAGTGCTCTTGGCACGGTGAACAAGGTAATTCATCACTACTTCGATAGTAAGGGACGCTATGCACGGATTGCTGAAGGTTCCGACGAAAGAGTTGTGAAGTCTAGTGTTATGCTTCTCGATTGGTATGCTATCGAGAGAGCTGGTGGGTTGGAGGATCTCTACTCGTTGATGCGTATCTACGGTGGTGCTGATGCTAAGAGGATGGTTCTGGACGTTGTTCGCGAATCGTACGATGTGGAGGATATCGAGATTCTTAGGTACGGCAATAGGTGGGTTCTTCACGCGGATTTCCGTAGTAGGTCTCTTCCAGCCCATGTCATGGGCGATGGTTTCAAGCTTGCTCTAGCCTACTTAATGTTGCTAGCCGTAGCATCCAATGCGGTTCTGCTTCTCGAAGAACCGGAGCTCCATATGCATCCCGGTCTGCTTCGTTTAATCGCTAGAGCGATAGTCAAGTCGTATAGAGAGAGGAGGTGCCAAGTGGTGTTGTCTACTCATAGCCTCGAGCTGATAGATATGTTGCTCGATGAAGCGGAGAAGCATGGGTTGAGCGGAAACGAGTTGAAGGTGTTTCGTCTCGGTCTAGAGAATGGGGAGCTGATGTACGAGGAGTACAGCATGGAGGAAGCTAGAGAAGCACGCGAAAAGCTGGAGTGGGATCTCCGTCTATAATGCGCGTAGCTCTACTGCTCGTCGAGGGAGAGACCGAGCGAGTACTCTACACGAAGCTTATGGAGAAGCTGTACGGAGCACAGAAAATCGAGCTAGATCAGATTCCTAAACCCGTAAACGAGTTGCTGGAGCCTTTGAGTACAAAGAAAGTGAAGAAAGAACGTGTAACAGTGTTGAAAGTGGGAGACGTAGGTATTGTTATTGTGAATTGCTGGGGTTTCGAAGGAGCAAAGATGTTGATGCGCATGCTTCTAAAGCGTCGTGTAGAGCTCCTCAAAGCAGTTGAAAGCGGATTGAGTACGATAATCGTTGCCGCGGATCTCGACAAGGATCCGATGAACTCTGTAAGAAGCGTCCTTGCTTCGCTAGGAATAGATTCGAGAACCATCGACGATAGTACAGCGATCGATGTAGAGGGCCGTACGCTGATGATCACGGTAATCGTGCAGGGATACGACGAGAACACGAGAAGAAGCTCAACGAAGCAGGTAGAGGATCATCTAGAAGATCTCGCAGCAGAACTCCGCAGAAACGAAACGAGAGCAATAAACGAACTAGAGAAGCTCCTCAACAAACCTCTAA
>JAMOOB010000345.1 GCA_027066265.1 Desulfurococcales archaeon | reverse complement strand
TGGGAACGAGTCTGCTGCTGACGGCATCGTTCCTATGGGGATCGTCGTTCACCGCCATCAAGATCGCTACCGAGGTTCTGGATAGCTTTAGCTACATGTGGCTACGCGCATCGATATCCCTACTACTCCTCCTACCCTTCACGCTGCACGAGATCCTTAGGCGAAGACGAGCAGCGTTGATCGATGCTCGTAGGGGTTGCTTAACGGGTATCTTCTACGGATTGACTCTCTGGCTGCAGGGCTGGGGTACCTCGATGAGTACCGCATCCAAGGCTTCCTTCATCACGGGTCTCCACGCCGTCGTGGTACATCTCTACGCTTCGCTCATCGAACGTAGGTACAGTCCATGGCTTGCACTATCCCTGGCCCTAGCGATCGCAGGTCTCTACGCACTGACGAATCCCGAGGCTACGGGTCTAGGGCTAGGCGACGTTCTTCTGATCGCGAGCTGCTTTACTCTAGCGATACAAGTCGTTCTAGTGTCTAGGTTCAGCGATTCCAATCCAATCACGTTCGTGTTCTTCGAAATGCTTCCAGCAACCTTCTTCGTAATCCCCGACGTTTTGACGGGAGGCGTGGAATCTATGGATCTACGCACCTTTGCAGCGCTACTATACCTAGCAGCTGTGTGCGGAAACCTTGGTTTCGCACTACAGCTCCTAGGACAACGATACGTAGATCCAGCAACCGCAACGATAATCTACCAAACGATACCTATCTTCGGAGCGCTAACCGCATTCGTAGTTCTCGGAGAACGCATGAGCGTGATGCAGATGATTGGTGCAGCAATGATTTTCGCAGCGATGATCCTCGCCGTGATCGAGCCAAGGAAGGTCTTGAGCTAGCTCCCGTTCCTTCCAGCGATCAACGATTCCAGAACTTCGATCAGCTTGCCGTACCTCGTCAACAGCGTTGATAGCACCCTGAGTCCTAGCTCTGTAATGCTGTAGCGATCTCCATCCCTACGCACTAAACCACGTTCTTCGAGTTCCTTCAGCACGGTGTAGAGCGTGCTTAGGCTTAGCTCTCCCTTCAACACCTTGTATATCCTGTAGCTGTACTCGCTCGACTTCTTCAAGACTATCAGCACCGCTAACCTTACGAAGCCTCGTACCAACGGTTTCTCGACGAGGGATACCGCGTCGAGTACATCGATGGGGTTCTCCACGTACTTCACCTAGAGATACCTACGTAGCTTACGTAGCTCCGGATAGATTCGTTCAGCAACGATTCTTCTCCACCATTTCTCGCGTGCTTTGAACACCATGTATCCAGCACTCAATGCTTTGAAAACCATTCTTTGTATCCTAGGCATTTGTTCGAAGAAATCGTATCCCCATACCTTTAGGTTGTGCCTCCAACACCTAGCGAAGATCTCTATCTGTACCTCG
>JAMOOB010000344.1 GCA_027066265.1 Desulfurococcales archaeon | reverse complement strand
TCATCGCCAATCCATCGCTAGACCTATCCACAACCCTAAGCTCCTTACCCTGTAGAACCTCGATAGCCTTTACGATAACCTCCTCAGGTATATCGTCGGGAAGCTTCTCGCTATCGCAAGCAGATAGATCCTCGCTACACAGAAACCTCAGCACAGAGCCATCGATGAAAACCTCGATAACCCTATGACCACTAGGAAGCCTATAGAGCTCTCGAACCTGTTCAGTAGTAGCAAAACTAGTAGTAGTCGTAGTAGTCTCATATGGAATAGTAGTCGTAGTCGCATCAACGCCAGCATTGAAAGGTTTTATCGTGCTCGCAGCAAAAGTAGCGTCATTGCTAGAGTAGAGAGGGTTCCTAAACTTCCTATGACAGTTAGGACACGTTAAGTAGAGCTTCCTAGACCTCGTTCTCCAGCTATAGCCACACCTAGGGCACCTGACCTCCAAAGCACTACACCGCTAGAAGATGCTAGCAGTTAGCGTTGCGTCGTGCTAGGATCTCCTCACCTACGTACCTACCTAGGTCGAGGGCTTCGGAACCGATCTCCATCCTGATGACTCTATCAGCGTACTTCTCGAGCTCATCGAGGATCCATAGTAGACCATCCACCTCTAGACACCTACCTCCCTTCACCGATACGAGAACCAGGTCTCGGATCACAGCAATGGCGATCTTCACACCAATAGCTTCCCTAAAGCTCATCTTCATGCTTCCACCGTTACTGCAGTAACTGCAGTAACCACCTATTAAGCCTTCTTCAGCGGAAGAGAAAGCTATATACCCTCAACATCAGTGGATAGCAGGGAGTAGAGATGACTGAGGAAGCTGTTAGGGTCTCGATCAAGAAGAGTCGTAGAGACGATCGAGAGTACGTATCCTACAGCATAGCGTTGCCGAAGAGATTCGCCGACGAGCTAGGAATACGTGGAGGGGACATCCTCCACGCAAGAATTGTCGAGATAGAGATCGACGGAAAGAAAGTGAAGGGAATTCTCTACTACAAGCCCTAGAAGCATTTATGATCCCTCTGAGGGAAAGACCTTTCTGGGGCTCCGCGGGGTCGTGGGTCAGTACCCAGCCGTCTACCCATAGCCCTCGACGGGCTCGGTCGTGCACCCGACTCATCATCCCCCGCGGAGCCCCCGGCGATGAGATGCGAGCCGAAACGCTTTGAATATCTGAAACATGCGTTTAGCGAGCTCTAAGCCTTATCACTCTTCTATCGGGATGATTATCACCACGACTTTCCTACCGTGGAGCTCCTCCAGAACCTTCTGATACCTCTTCGAGACGTATATGACGTAGCCCTTATCGCCCCACTTCTGGATAGAGCCGATCACTGCCTTCATGCTCCACACACCCAAGTTTGAGAAGGTGGAAAACCTTATAAA
>JAMOOB010000343.1 GCA_027066265.1 Desulfurococcales archaeon | reverse complement strand
GCTAAGCTCGCTACACTCGATCGAAAACTCGTTCAGAGACTTGGAAGAATAGATCTATGCAACGTACTCGTGCATCCAGTGCTACGTAGAGAATAACGTGAGGTAGCTAGTCTACGAATCGAGGTCGACGCTCAACGCTTTGCTTGACCCATCCTCTCTGCATTGAATCCACGTCTTCTCCACAACCTTGAATCTCCAAACCAGCTGAACCACGGTCCTACCTCGAACCAGCGTAATCTCCGTACATGGATAATCGTCTTCCTCTCGAACGATCTTCGCAACGATGAACCCCTTCCCACTCAACTCCTTCGCAAGCATCTCGAGATCATCGAGACCTAGGTACCTAAACTCTTGGTAACCACACCAACCCTCCTCAAGCAGCTCCACCACGTATCTACGCTCGAGGAACCTACCCACGGTATCCAGGATATCCGCAGCAATGCATCGAATCCTCTCAGCGATGCTCTCAACGATCTTGGTAGCCCGGTGCAGAGCTCGATGGATACGGAGATAGGTTTGGAAGAGGATCCGCCACAGCATAGTATAGAGAACTGGATCCGTGGAGCAGTAGGTTTCGAAGAATAAAAACCTTCTCTTCTCAAGGCACTCGATCGACGACCATCCCAGCGCTATCCATGGAAACGCTTCGAAGATCTCAGCAACTCCAGCACCTTCCCAAGCTCTTCGAGGATCGCTAGGTATAGATCCGTAACAACGATAGCAACCATCAACAGCTCCCTCAACACCTCGCTCAGCACACCATCATCGATATCCACACCCACATCACCACCAACACCCTCCTCACCATCCTCGAAGACTAGCGGCAACGACTCGATACCCTCAACCTCCTCCAACAACTTCACAACAACGTTGACACACCACGATAACCACACCAACTCCTCGCCATCCAGCGATCTACCCTCGCTAAGCTTACGAACGATACGCATCAACACAACACGAACAAACCTAACCAAACCACTACACATCACAGACCCCACCCGAAGACCGGAATTGAAAGTGTGGATTCCGACATCCTTACACCGCGAACCAACTCGATCTCCACCACCCGAAAAATGGAATTGAAAGCCGAGCCAAACAACGAGAAACAAACCAACACCCCACGACATATAAACACATTCCTTTCAATATGCATTCACTACATACCTTGGGCCCTTCTTGGCTGCGGCATGTAGGGTCTTCGCAGCTATTTCAGTACTACAAAAGCTTTCTTCGTCCATGGATCCAGGGCTTCGTTTCCTCGGCATGTGGATTAAGAGTCTATTCCTTCGATACCTCTACTTGGCAAGAGGGGTCTTGCCTCTCATGGTTTCATCGCGATGTTATGGTCTACGATCATCGCCTTCCATGGTCGGGAACTCGCTTCAAAAACTTTTATACCAG
>JAMOOB010000342.1 GCA_027066265.1 Desulfurococcales archaeon | reverse complement strand
AGAATTCCTAATAGTGCCACTGAATTTCGATTCGTTTTCTGAAGCTCTTAGAGCATCCGTAGAGGTATACAAGCACCTTAAGAGCTATCTGAAGGAAACGTATGGAGCAAGCGCTGTAAACGTCGGTGACGAAGGCGGGTTCGCTCCACCCATGAGAAAGACCGAGGAAGCTATACACGCACTCATGGAGGCAATCAAGAGATCTGGATACGTACCCGGCAACGACATTGCAATATCGCTAGATGCTGCAGCTACGCAGTTCTACGATGAAGAAAGAAAAGTGTATAGGATAGACGGGCTCGAACTTAAGGAAGACGAACTCTTAGAATACTGGCTCAAACTCTTCGAACGTTATCCCATCCTCAGTATCGAGGATCCCTTCCATGAGGAAGCATTCGAAGCGTTTGCTAAGCTTCGCAATGCCATTCGAGGCAAGGTTATTATCGTCGGCGACGACTTGACGGTCACGAATGTTGATAGGCTTAGGACAGCGATAGAACGAGGCTCCGTAGGTGGAGTAATCGTTAAACCCAACCAGATCGGTACGCTAAGCGAAACCTTTGACTTCATAGAGCTCGCCAAGGTGTCCGGAATCCATACGATCATTAGTCATAGAAGCGGAGAAAGTGAGGACAGTACCATAGCTCACATAGCTGTAGCCTTTGGAGGACCCTTCATCAAGACCGGTGCACCAGCGCGAGGCGAGAGAACCGCGAAGTACAACGAATTACTTAGGATAGAGCACTATCTAGGAGGAGAGGCGATTTACGCATCGAAAGTGTATTCAATACCTAGACCACGCTAGTCAGCCACGGGTTCACACATCATCGAAAAATATTCTCAGCAGCGCCTCGGCGTCATCACTCTAAACCTATTTCTACCTCAACAACTAGAAAAGTGTTGGAGAGCCATGGTAACGAATCTTCCGGCCGAGGCTAAAGCTAAGTTCGTCAAGTATATGGAGGCTAAAACTCCGGAAGAAAAGCTGAAGGCTTTAGAGGAATTCCTTTCCGCTGTACCCAAACACAAGGGTACAGAGAATCTTGTTAGATGGATAAGGAAAAGAATGGCTGAGCTTCGCGAAGAGATAGAGGAGCGCAAACGTAAACGTAGCGGATCTTCGGGGCCATCGTTCTTCATAGAGAAGGAGGGAGCTGCACAGATAGTTCTTCTAGGTCTCACAAACGTTGGCAAAAGCTCGTTATTACGAGCACTTACTGGAGCTAGGGTAGAGGTTTCTCCATATCCATACACTACGAAGATTCCGGTACCCGGAGTCTTGAAATATGAAGACGTAGATCTACAACTCGTTGAAGCACCGGCAATTATTCCGGGCGGAGGAGGGTGGAACACTAAGGTTGCGGGACTTGCAAGGAATAGCGATGGGCTTGCACTCGTCGTCGACT
>JAMOOB010000341.1 GCA_027066265.1 Desulfurococcales archaeon | reverse complement strand
GAGAGATGCTTCGAAGCGAAACCGTTCTACGTAGAGCGTTTCCGCCCAACGTATTTCTAGAGGATCTTGAGTAGTATCCACGCAGTGACTATGGTGCTCACAACGTCTCCCCACGTAGGTATAGGCATGACAAGCCCTTCACCGGTTCGAAGTACTTTCTCGAGACATTGAAGTGTTTCAGGATCGTAGCTACGAGCAGCATCTACACAGCGTTCGGAGAGCTTGGAGGAGGAGTATCAGTGTTGGTAAGGCTATAGCAAGGATCCGCATAGCGTACCGTCAACAACTCGTCTTCGTTTCGGGAAAGGGTTTCGATTGTAGCGAGTAGAAAAGTATTTGCTCGAGGTCTAGAGTTGTTCTAGGTACCTAAGCTTCTTGACGAGGTTCTTGGGTGGGTTCGATGCTATGGCTATGGCTCCTACCAGAACGACGTCGTCTCCGAACATAGTTGGCTCGATTCGTGGAATCTCGTTTAGGGCTCCTCGTCCGTACTCGATGCCTTTGATGGGTTCGAGCACGAGCTCGGGGTTGTTCAACGCTATCGATCCTCCTACAACGATTAGCTCGGGATCGTAGAGGTTGATAACGGATTCGAAACCAGCTACGTTCACGCGGTTGATCTCCTCAACGATCTTTCTAGCTAGTGGATCTCCACGCTTGGCTTCATCGAAGATCGTTTCGGTCCTTATCGAACCCTCTAGATACTGCTGGTATACCTTGGAACGCTTCTCCTCGGTACCGAGACTCCATCTCTCGATGAGGTAGGTAGCGAACCTAGGTATGTTGGCTCCACCGCAGTAAGCTTCCCAATGACCGTAGCCACCGCATCCACACCTAAGTCTTCTAAGGCTATCGACAACTATGTGACCGATCTCGTGAGCGTTACCCTTCTTCCCGAGCAGAAGGTTTCCATCAACGATGATCCCTCCACCGATTCCGGTGCTGAGCGTTACGTACACAACGTTCTCCAGACCCTTACCAAGTCCGTAGAGGTACTCACCCCATACAGCGGCAACGCAGTCGTTCGCTACGTACACAGGTCTACGGAGATGCTCTAACAGTGGTTTGCCGAGCTCGATCCTCTTGATCGGTAGGTTCGGTGGGTTCACGATGCTTCCCGTAGAGAGGTCTAGAGGACCGATCGATCCGATGCCAACAGCTTCGATCCTATCCATGTAGCTACGGAACTCTTTCCCCAGAACCTCGATTATTGCTTCGACGAGGCTAAGCTCGTTGCCTTCCCTAGGCGTAGGGATCCGAACCTTCTTAACGATCGAACCATCGCGATCCGCTACAGCGATCCTCGTCCACGTAGCACCAACATCGATCCCTAGAAACATGGTTCTCGCCGAAACGCAGAAACTACGAACACTATTTGAATCCTCGAACACCTAGTCCTCGATCACAGT
>JAMOOB010000340.1 GCA_027066265.1 Desulfurococcales archaeon | reverse complement strand
TCGTCGAATCCCTGCGATCATTTCTTCAGCTAGTCGATGCACAACGTTTCTCGAACTCCGAAAATCCTAGTTCTTCGATCCACGCCAGCTCTGCACCCGGTCTAGCGCTGGCTCGGCGAAGCCATGGCTATCGATATCGATGGGAGGGGATCCGAGGTTCGCGATGTTGAGGGTAGCGTTGCGATGCTTGTCGTGGCAGGACGTGCTCAACGACGTTATGAAGCTTGAATTAGTTGGTTAGCGAATTCTTCGAGGGTTCGTGGCATGGAGAGACTTCTGCAGGGTCTTCGAATCCTCGATCTTAGCCATACGCTTGCAGGACCTTTCGCAACCATGGTGTTGGCTGATCTAGGTGCCGAAGTCATCAAGATCGAGTCTCCGGAAGGAGATGAAACTCGTTCGTGGGCACCTCACGTAGATGGTGAGAGCGCTTACTTCATGTCTATCAACCGCGGTAAGAAGAGCGTTGTGGTGAACCTCAAGGATCCTAGGGGTAGGGAGATCATCTATAGACTGGTTCAGCGATGCGATGTCGTTATCGAGAACTATCGCCCGGGCGTACCCGAGAAGCTTGGTGTAGACTACGAAACGCTTCTGAAGTACAATCCGAGGATCGTGTACTGCAGCATCAAGGGCTTCGGAACGAAGAGTCCCTACGCAATGAAGCCAGCCTACGACATCATTCTCCAAGCGATGAGTGGTCTCATGGCTACGACCGGGGAGGAGGGTAGACCACCGGTAAGAGTATCCTTCGCACTCTTCGACGTGATCACGGGTCTGCTCGCAGCAACCAGCATCCTAGCTGCGTTGCTAGCGAATAGAAGACCTACCAAGATCGAGATACCGATGTACGACGCCTCGATCTTCGCCATGTGCTACGTACCCATGATATACCTCCTAACCGGTAGGAAACCACCTAGAATGGGATCGGCGCACCCATCGATAGTACCCTACCAAGCGTTCCACGACAAGGATGGTAAGTGGTTCATAGTAGCGGCAGCCAACGATAGGCTGTGGCAAGCCATGTGTAAAGCCCTTGGGTTGGAGCATCTAGCGAACGATCCGAGGTTCCGAACCAACCCGGATAGAGTTAGGAACCGAGACGTGTTGATACCCATGCTCCAGGAGTTCTTCGCCAAGGGAAGCAGGGAGGAATGGTTGAAGAAGTTGGAGGAAGCTGGCGTACCATCGGCACCGGTCTACGAGCTAGACGAAGTGTTTAGGGATCCACACGTAGTTTCGTCCGGAATCGTTCAGAAGGTTAAGCATAGCAAGCTAGGAGAGATTCCTCAGCTAGCCATGCCGGTGTACATCGATGGTGAACGAGTACCGCCAAGCACAGCACCACCGATCCTCGGCGAGCATACGAAAGAGGTTCTGAAGTGGTTAGGCTACAGCGATGATGAGATAGAGA
>JAMOOB010000339.1 GCA_027066265.1 Desulfurococcales archaeon | reverse complement strand
GCCTAGCATCATCTACGTCTCTCCGCTTAGGAGAGCTGTTGAGACGGGAGAGATCTTTGCTAGGATCCTAGGCGTAGAGATGAAGATCGTCGACGAGCTCCGTCCCGAGGTATGTAGCTTCGATTCACTGCGTAGGTACGTAGCCGATCGAGTCATGTTCGTAGGTCACGCTCCTAGCATCGAGAACGTTGTTTCGGAACTCGTAGGCGGTAGAATCAAGCTGAAGAGCGGTGCCGTTGCCATTGTCGAGCTCGAGAAGTACGAACGTGGTACCGGCGTGCTCACAGCGTTGATAACCCCGGACGTAGCTACGAGAGCTGGGCGATGATGAGAAAACGGTCAGCCGAAGAGTGGTGTGGAGTGGACCCCTACTGAGGGATTCTTCTTGAGGATCGGGATCGAGCACGGTTCGGGAGGTATCGAGACGTGGAACCTTCTCGAAAAGCTGGTTCTATCCAAGCTACCTCCACACCTTAGAAAGGTTCTCGATGGTTTTGGAACGGATGTTCTCGACGATGGTGCTTACCTAGGCAGTTCCACGAAGATCGTGCTTACGATGGATAGCTACACCGTTAACCCACTACGCTTCCCCGGAGGATCGCTCGGTACGCTAGCTGCTTGCGGAACGATAAACGATCTCGTGGTTATGGGTGCTAGACCCCTGGCAGCCATGGATTCGATCGTGGTTGCGGAAGGTATGGAGATCGATGAGGTGGATACGATAGTGAAGGACATGATCGACGTGTTCGCTAGGTACGGAATCGCGTTGATCGGTGGAGACCTCAAGGTCATGCCTAGGAACAGCCTCGACTCCATGATAATCACCGTGGCCGGGATAGGTGTAGCGAAGCACGTGGTTAGGGATAGCGTTAGGGAGGGAGACAAGATCATCGTTACGGGTCCCATAGCAGAGCACGGAGCCGTTATCCTAGCTGCACAGCTAGGTATGCTGGATCAGGTAAAGGATCTTCGAAGCGATGTCAAGCCCTTGATAGATACGTTGCTACCCGTAATCGAGGAGTACGGTAGCTACGTACACGCTGCTCGAGATCCTACGCGTGGTGGTCTAGCGGTTACGCTCAACGAATGGGTTCGTGGAACGGATCTAACGATAGTCATCGATAGGAGTGCGATACCGATAAGGGAGGAGGTCAAGAACTTCCTAGATGCGTTGGGGATCGATCCCCTAACCGTTGCATGCGAAGGCGTAGCGGTTTTAGCGGTGGATCCCAGGGTAGCGGAGGAGATCGTGGAGGAGCTTAGGAAGCGAGGAGAAAGGATGGCGACGATCGTAGGCGAAGTCAAGAAGTTCAGCAATCCGGTAGCTCATGGAAAGGTGGTGGCGATCACCGAAGTCGGTGGTCGAACCATAGTAGAGCCACGAGCACTGAACCTACCAAGGATATGCTAAGCACCGTCTATAGAACGTAGGTTCTTCGAGGACCTCGATCCCCTACCTAAGCCTTGGTGCGTAACGTACGTAGCACGCTACGGTTAGTACGATCGATATCGTTTCCGGTACGGCGATACCCCTAGGTATTCCATAGACGAAGTGTAGAACCCATGCAGAGATAGAGATCGCTAAGCCTAGGGCTAGGATCTTCGATCGATGGATGCAGGCATTGTACAGAACGTACATAGTCATCGATACGAATAGACACGTTGCAACAACGATGTGAGCGATACCGAACGAGATGTTGAGAACCGCTACCAGTATCGTGAAGAGCGATACCGTTGATAGAATGCATGCCCCAACACGATCCCTATGCATGAACGCGAAGAGCGTTGGGAAGAGAAGGAGGTAACCCGTTAAAGCGAGGCCAGCATTGAATACAACAGCTCCCAACCCGTTGGAAGGATCCCCGAGATCGCTTAGAGCATCGTCTAGGAAACTCCATCCTCTCGATAACGTTATCGATATGGCTACGGAGATCGCTAACACTACGAAGGGGCTCAACATCAACGTAGCGAGACGAAGTCTAGACAAGGTTAAGCAGCCTATGCATCTCGTTCGGAGCAACTCCTTGAATAGCTTCTTCAGCGTTGTGGTACCGAACAACGTTCCGTACCTACCGTTCGCTAACGCTGGTCTACTCGCAGACGCGGTTCGATGTATGCGAAGGATCTTCGCTAGCTTATAGCTTCGGTACCTTCTTCGAGTTACGGGTATCGAGGTGAGGTTCGTTAAGGTTAGGTTCGGTCTCTTCAATCCTTTCAAACCTGAGAAGATCGTGGAGATCGAAGGCATCGTAGATACGAGTGCTGTGTACAGCGTTGTACCTAGAAAGATCCTCGAAGAGCTCGGCATCAAACCTATTGAGAGACGTCGTTTCAGAGCTTTCGGTGGATACGTTGAGAGAGATATTGGTGAGGTAGGTATCGAGCTCCTTGGTAGGAGAAGAACGATCGTAGTCGTCTTCGGTGAGGAACACGATCTTACAGTGCTTGGCGTAACAGCGTTGGAGGTTCTAGGACTCGAAGTTGATCCCGTTAGAGGTACTCTTAGGGAAGCAGAGCTCCTACTGCTCTAGATCGAGCGGAACGGTTTCGATTTCGAACGTAGGCGTAGAGTATTTCTAGCTGTAGAGCCTAGGTTTCGCTAGGTGATGAACTCTATCAGCGCTGATCAGTGATGTGTACGAACCTCGCTGATTAGGTGGATCCCTTGAGGCTCTCAATAATCCTCGGATCGCTCGCCATGGTTCTAGGGGTTGCGGCTCTAGCAACACCTTTCGTTAGGATCGGTAACTACGCTATCTATCCCATAGATATCGAGTTCATCGGCGAGGTTTCGAAAGCGAGAATCCCTACACCTATCGAGGGTCTCGACCTCGTATCGACGTCGATGATCCTAGCGGTGATCGCAGCGTTCAGCTCTATCGTAGCTCTCGCTCTGGATACCGTGAAGAGGATCGGCGTTGGTTACCTAGCAACGTTCTTGCTAAGCATTCTATCCACCTTCTTAGCAGCTCTAGGCTTCGTAAAGTTCTACCATCTACACACATCGTTCGAAACATCGATTCCTTTCCTTGGAGAGGTAGCGACGTCGGTAGTGAAGTACGTGGTTGGTCCTGGGCTCGGACCCGTGATGGAGAGCTTCGTTGCTGCTCTCAGTCTCGGAGCGCTCGTAGCGTTGGAGCGAGGATCGAGGCATAGGATAGTGGAGCTAGAGACTCGTAGAGCTTCCGAAGACGAGCTCTCAGCATCGGTAGACCTTCTCTAGCAGTACGTAGAAGAACCCCGATACGCCGTGGCGATGAGGCCAAGCCCTCATGGCTCCGGGTAGGAACCTTGATTCTTCGTAGGGTCCTTTCAACGGAACGATTTCGTAGCATGGATGCTTCGATAGGAACCACTTTATGTTACCCTCGTTCTCTGCGTAGAGAAGGCTACACGTTGTGTAGAGAAGCTTTCCACCAGGTTTGAGAATCCTATGAGCTTCCTCGAGCAACGCTCGTTGAAGCATTACGGTGTCTAGAAGTCGTTCGGGAGTAAGCTTCCACCTAGCATCGGGATGCTTGAAGAGAACACCGGTACTACTACACGGTGGATCGAGCAGAACCTTGTCGGCAACCTCCTCTCCTAGGATCCTGGATGCGTACCTAGCGTCGGCTAGCATGGGTAGGATCGACTGATACGTTCCGGTACGCATAGCCATCTCTTTGAGGCGCTCCATCCTATCGATGAAGATATCGAACGCGATTATCGTAGCTCTATTCCTACTCAGCTCAGCTAGATGAGTAGTCTTACCACCGGGAGCCGCACATAGATCAACGATCAGCTCCCCCGGACGTGGATCGAGAAGAATTGCTGCGAGAGCCGAAGGCTCGTCCTGTGGAACAACCTCTCCATTCCTGAGGAGATCCAGCTTCGTATAGTCTACTCCACCCATGTACCTAACGTGGTTCGGAACCCTTTCGCTTGGCCAAGCATCTACACCGAGCCTACGAAGCTTCCTAACGACTCTATCGATGCTGCTCTTCAACGTGTTTACTCGGAAGCCTAGGGGTAACGGAGTATTCAACGCGTTGAGAAGCTCCTCCAACTCTTTCTCGTTCTCAACAACCTGTCTAAGCAGCTTGACTAGGTAGCTAGGTACGAGGTAACGAAGCTCAAGCTCTTCATCCCTAGTGCTAGGCACGTACTCGAAACCTTCGAGAGCTCTCCACACAGCGTCGAAGAGCTGCCTATAGCTAGGATCTATGAGTTCGCGTACACATCTATGGAAAGCCTCCAGAAGGTTCTCATCCTTAACCTCGTCCAGAACCCTTAGGTAGGTACCTAGACGGAGAGCTGTCCTCGTCAAGAGATCCTCGATCTTCTCCGGATCTAGGTTCGTAACCTTGGCAACGATCTTATCCACGAGACCACGAGCACGAAAGAACTTGTAGATTATCGCTGTGAAGACACGGTCGTAGTCCGTACCAACGATACCGAACTGCTGAAACACTTCGCGTTTAGCTACCTGGAAAGGCTTGATCTCTTCACCTCTAGCAACTGCTCGTAGCAACGCCTCTATCTCTCTACACCCAAACCTTAGCTTACCGCCGCGTTTCCTAGCCATACCCAACGCCTCCAAGCAAAGTATCTACTACCTCTTAAACTCGCTACGATCCTAGAGCATCTGTGTAGGGATCTACATGACTAGGTACGCGATACTAGTCATAGACATGCTCTACGACTTCTTCTACGGATCTCTGAAATGCGAAAGGCTACACAGAATCATACCCAACGTTAAGCAAGCACTGGAACGCGCTCGAGATTTCAGGATTCCGATCATATACGTAAACGATGCTCACCTACCCTACATCGATCGAGAGCTCAAGCTGTGGGGACAGCACGCTATTCGAAACACTAAGGGTGCGCAGGTTATAGAGGAGGTCAAGCCTCTGCCCGGGGACTACATCATTACGAAGCGTAGGTACAGCGCGTTCTTCGAAACCGAGCTCGATCTACTGCTCCGCGAGCTAGATATAGACGTAGTGGTGTTGATGGGCGTACATACCCACGTATGCATACTACACACGGCTGCCGACGCCTTCTTCCGAGGCTACGGAGTCATAGTGTTGAGCGACTGCGTCGAAGCTGCTACCGAGGAAGAGCATCAGTGGGCACTCAACTACATGAAGAAGTACTACGGAGTAAAGATCATGACTTCCGAGGAGTTCTTCGACATGGTCTACACCGAGCGCTGTGCGTAAGGTCTACGCATACGGTTAGCCAACACCAACCTCTCGAATACACCACGAATCTTTTCCTCAACGCTCAGCTCGCTTCTGAGAACGTCTATGAATGGAACCAGATCGTTGCTACGACGGAGACACGTCTTGAAGTATCCATCGGGCGTTACTCGAATCCTCGTACAGTGTGCACACATCGACGGGTTGTGGATCGATCTAATCACCTCTATGCGAACACCTTCAGGAAGCACGTACACGGGTCTTGCATGGAAATCCCTTACCTCGTACCTAGAAGCAGCTCTACGAAGATGTTCCTCCAATCCATCGAGCGATGCGTAGAGGCTCCGAAACGTATCTCCATCGATTCCTAGGGGTAGGAGCTCGATGATGTTCGCATCGATACCGTTAACACGGCAGAACTCTATGATTCGAGGAATCTCGTCTAGGTTCAGCTTCGTAACCACGACGTTGATCTTGATCCTCAAACCCATCTCTCTAGCTAGCCTCAATCCCCGCAGAACCTTATCCAAACCATCGACTCCCGTAATCATCCTATACCGATCCCTATCCAAGCTAGGGAGACTCACGTTGATCCTATCGATGTAGTTCACCAACCTAGGTAGGTAGTCTTCGAGAAGATAGCCGTTGGTAACGATGCTAAGCTCGAGATCCCTACCCATAACCTCTCTAAAGACGTGGCATACGTCAACGACATCGTTTCGAGCAAGAGGTTCACCACCCGTAAGCTTCACGAACTTTATCTCGGCGAGCTTGAAGACGTGTGCAAGGATCTCGAAGTCTTCGATCGTCAACGCATCGCGAGGATTCTCCAGACCCTCCCTATGGCAGTAGACGCAGCGATACATACACCTAGACGTGATCGAGATCCTTGCATGGGTTAGGGGACGACCGTAGCTATCGACGAGAACCAAGCTCTACCACCTCAGAGAAACGATTGCTGAGCCTGTACCCGGGGAACCTACCGCTCTCCACGAGTTTCCTAACGATCTCGAGGAGCTTCTCAACGATGGGTTTGCCGAGGAGATCCCTGCGAACGAGAAGATCGTACTCTTCCTCAACCAGTCTCCGGAACCCCAACCCATAGGCTTCGGCTACGTACCGAATCGCAACACCTACATCGGCACGCCCCATCTTAATGCTTAGAGCAACGGCGTGGTGATTCGTAAGCTCGTAGCCGTAGCCACGGATCCTAGACCTAAGCTCCTCTACATCGATACCCATGGACACGGCTTCGCGTTCGATGAGGGAATCGACGAGGTATCTCGTTCCCGAACCCGGGTTCCTATTAACGAATCGAAGACCTTTCTCAACGATTTCTCGAAAACCGTTC
This sequence comes from Desulfurococcales archaeon, assembly GCA_027066265.1. Classification (GTDB taxonomy): domain Archaea; phylum Thermoproteota; class Thermoprotei_A; order Sulfolobales; family Ignisphaeraceae; genus JAADCV01. Next base: position 1,243 of record JAMOOB010000339.1, on the reverse strand, counting down.
ACCGTACCTAGCTCTGGTCTGTAAACGAATCCCTGCTCCCTAACCACGAGCTTGATGACGGCGTAGCTACCTAGATCGAATTCCTCGAGTACCCAATCGTTGTAGGTACCTCGACGAGGATCGTACAGATGGATCCCAGCAACATCGACGAATCTAGCGATAGCAGCTCGAACCCCAGCCATGCTACCCATGAAGACCCTGCATACGCGGTACCCAAGGTTCTCCAACTCGAGGAGAGCTTCCTCGATGAGAGGATCGTGGCTACCAACGAAAACGAGATCGTATCTAGGATCCTCGAGTAGAACTAGATCGACGTACTCGCCACTCTCAACGTACTCTCGATCCGGTGGTACGGATGCGAAGCTGTTGCAGAACCTAAGCTTTGCAAGAGCTGCGCTCGGTAGGTGTAGTGGGTAGGCAACGAGATCTCCATCCAGTACGCGGGCTATGGATGGAACGAATCTTCTGAAGCCGGGAACCCCCTCTACCCTAGCAACGAGCTTAGCTCTACGAATATCCTCAGCGATACGGTAGCCCGTAAGCATCGCTACCAATCTCCTCAGCAAGGTGTAGGATACGGCAAGGCAGGAGAACGGGAAGCCCGGCAAACCAACAACGAGTTTTCCGCGTGCAATCGCTACGAAGGTCGGGGTCCCAGGCTTGATCTTGAGACCGTGGATCACTACGCCGGGGCTATACCTCGACAGAACGCGGTACGTAACGTCTTCCTCTCCCGCCGAAGTACCGCCTATCGTAACAACGACGTCGAATTCCTTCAGAGCTCCTTCGACTACCTTCGAAAGCTTCTCTTCATCATCCTCGACGATCCCTAGAAACGTAGGTTCGGCACCAACGCTCTTAAGAACGCCTAGAACGATACACGAATTCGATTCGTAGATGCATCCCGGTGGAAGATCCGTTCCCGGTTCCCTAAGCTCGTTACCTATCGAGATCACGGCTACGCGAATCCTTCGAAAGACCTTAACCTTGTCGATCCCCGCACCACTCATCACGGCAGCTAGGAGTGGTGTTACCAAGGTACCTCTCTTAGCAAGGATCTCACCCTCAACGCAATCCGTAGCAGCTAGCTGAATCCCGAAACCTTTGCCAAAGCTCTTGTATACCTCCACAACGTCTCCAACCCTAGCAGTGTACTCGATCGGTACAACAACGTTCGCAGGGTAGGGTATGGAAGCACCCGTAGCTACCTCAGCACACTCTCCATGCGATAGCTCGCGTCTCG
>JAMOOB010000338.1 GCA_027066265.1 Desulfurococcales archaeon | reverse complement strand
AAGCGCTCGATCGATGTCTTCGAAGATCGTTACGTTCACGTTCTCTCGATGGAGGTACTCCATCAGTAGCCGGCTGTAGCTACCGTTGTCTAGGTCTACGAGCGATACCTCTAGTATCGGCTTCGTGATGACGGTGACGATAGCCTTCTCGTAGCCTACGTACACCACCAGACCTACGATGGGTAGGATCAGAGCGGAGAAGATGAATGGTAGCAGTATCCTTGGATCCCTAAGCAGATCCTTGACCTCCTTAGCCAGTAGCTGTCGTAGACCCCTCAACTCCACCACCTCTCACGACGGTTAGGAACACCTTCTCGAGGTTATCCACGCCGTACCTACGAAGAAGCTCGTCTACGTACCCCTGCTCGAGGATCCTACCGCGATCGATGATGGCTACGCGGCTACACACTTCCTGAACCTCCAGCATGTTGTGGCTAGACATGACCACGGTTATGCCTAGCTCCTTCGAGAACCTCTTGATGGTTTCGCGGATCTCTATCGCTTGAGCAACGTCTAGACCACTCGTAGGCTCGTCCAGTATCGCTAGCCGAGGCCTAACCATCAACGCTCGCGCGAGCTGTACCCTTCTCTGCATACCTTTGGAGTAGGTCTTCATCTTGTCGTGGATCCTATCACCGATACCCGCGATCCTGATCCCGAGCTCCAGAGCCTCCTCAGCATCCCTACCCTTCCCAAAGTAGAGCTCGGCAACCATCTTAAGGTACTCGTAGCCCGTGATATTCTTGTACGTACCAGCCTCCTCCGGAAGATAGCTAATCAGCTTCCTAACCTTGGCAGCATCCCTAACGACATCGAGCCCGAAGATCGTGACCCTACCACTCGTAGGAACCAAGAGCGTCGCCAAGATCCTCAACGTAGTAGTCTTACCAGCACCATTAGGACCAACCAAACCAAAGACCTCGCCCTCCTCAACAACGAACGAAATCCCGTGCAAAGCACGGAACCTCCCATAATCCTTCACAAGATTCTCAACAACCACAGCACGAACCACAATTCAACACCTCCAACAACACGTACATCAATCTAGGTATATATCTGCGCCCAACACCCCACGACATATAAACCCATTCATCTCTAGCTTCATCCACCACATACCTCGGACCCTTCTTGGCTCTGGCAAGACGGGTCTTAGCGGCTATATCGGTACTATAAGAGCTTTCTTGGGTCATAGATTCACGACTCCATCTCCATACGATGCGGATGAAGCGTGTATTCTTTTCATGCCTATACTTGGCAACGGGTGTCTTGCCTCTCAAGAAATCATGCGATGCGATGGTCTATGATCATCGCCTTCCATGGTCGGGAACTCGCTTCAAAAACTTTTATACCAGATTCCTTTCAGAGAAAGTGGACGCAATCCACGAATCCACACGATGGAGACCATCACCAGAATCCCAAGAATGGA
>JAMOOB010000337.1 GCA_027066265.1 Desulfurococcales archaeon | reverse complement strand
ATTATCGGCTCCGCGGATCGACGAACCGTTGAGACATGATAAGAGGCTGTGCCTATCCGATCACCTACTCCTACCCCCTGCACATGCAGCCGTAGACCTGTACATGAAGATGATTATCGACGCGTTGATGAGCAGCGATCTCGTTGCGCGCGATCCAATGATGAACCACGTAGTCGAGGTCATAAACGATAAGTTCATTCGTAACGCCATGAATCCCAACGATGTTGTAGCATCTTCGCTGATAGTGTTGGTGATATCTAAGCGTCTCGGACAACGCGCTATATGTGCCGATCCATGCATAGACATAGAAGCTATAGCTAAGAGGCTGTATAGCGACCTAACATCGCTTGGAGCAGATCCACAGCGTTCCGAAATCTTCGAGATCTATAGCCAGCTCCAGATGAGGAGTGCGTTGCTGTAGCAATGGGTTGCAGAGACTTAATTACGTGGCTAGACCACGGTTGTGGGGTGCAATACGTGTACGAAGATCTTCTGAACCTCGCCGTTGAACACGCTCTTAAGCTCGGGGCTAGCTACGCTGAAGCTCGGTACCATAGAAACGAGACTACGTCTATAGTGATGCGCGAGGATCGCGTAGTTGGTACGGGGCTCGAAGTAAGGGAAGGAATAGCAGTAAGGGTACTCTATCGAGGTGTTCTAGCATTTGCAAGCACGGAGGAATTGAACAGTGAAAGCGTTAGGAAAGCTGTTGAGATCGCTATCGCTAGGGCTAGAGCTCTCGAATCGAAGGAGTTCCTACATGGTTTGGCTCCGGCTAGGCTGGGTCGAGCCAAGTACGAGGTTGTGATGAGGAAAAGCTTCGATTACGAACCGATAGACGTCAAGATATCGAGGATGAAAGAGCTGTTCCGGATCGCTAAGAACAGTGCTTCGAAAGCTAAGCTAAGTTCGTTCGCGATAGAGTACGGTGAAAGTATAGAGACGAAACACATCGTTACGAGCGATGGAGGAGACGTCGAGAGCACGATACCTAGGGTATACATGCTCGCTAACATAGTGCTGAGCGATCCACAACGAGGTACGATGCAGCGCATGATCGAGTTAGGAGCTTCGGGAGGCTTAGAAAAAGTCGAGGAATGGAACCTACCTTCGAAGATCTCGGAGGAAGTACGTGCTATCGAGAAGATGTTGTTGGAGGGTGTGGCACCGCCACGAGAACCCGTTCCAGTAGTTGTTGGAAGCGAGGTCGTTGGGCTCATAGTGCATGAAAGCGCGGGTCATCCTATGGAGGCCGATAGAGTTTGGGGTCGCGAAGCAGCGCAAGCTGGTGAGAGCTTCGTTAAGCCAGACATGGTTGGAAAGGAGAGTGTAGGAAACGAGCTTGCTACGGTGGTAGACGATCCGACGATCCCTGGAAGCTTTGGATTCTACCTCTACGACGATGAAGCTGTTCCAGCGAGACCTAAGTACATATACTTCCGAGGAAAACTCAACGAGATGCTGCATAATAGGTGGAGCGCGTTTGTATTCGGAGTCGAGAGCAATGGATCTGCGCGAGCCATGGATTTCGCTAGCGAACCTATACCACGAATGTCTAACACTTACCTAACGCCAGGGGATAGAACGTTCGAGGAGCTTATCGAAGACATTGAATTGGGTGTCTATATAAAGAGCTACATGGAGTGGAACATAGACGACGTTAGGTGGGGTCAACGCTACGTAGGTCTCGAAGCCTACATGATTAGGAAAGGAGAGCTTGCAGAACCCGTTAGGAATCCCGTACTAGAGATAACGACCAAGAGCTTCTACAGCTTGATAGAGGCTAAAACGAAGGAGGTTAGGTTCTACGCTGGCATCTGTGGCAAAGGTGAGCCAGCTCAGGGCGTACCAGTATGGTTTGGAGGTCCCGATGTTAGGCTCGGAAAGATCTTGCTTGGGGTGGTACCAACATGAGTGGACTCGATCTCCTAGAACTCGGTACCTTCGTGATTAAGAAAGGCTCTGAGCTGGGATTCGATGAAGTCGCTGTGCTGATTGATAGAAGTCGTAGCTGCATGATCAAGTTCGCGAACAATGTGGTTACGGTAGTCCAGAGCTGGGACAACATCAAGCTAGATCTATACCTAGCCAAGAGTGGAAGGATTGCAGTAGCATCGATTTCGTCTCCGAGCCTAGACAAGATCGAGAAGATGCTGAATGTCTATAGGCATAGGATAGAGTTGATGGAACCGTCCGAGCTCTACGCAGAACTTCCTACACCGAACGGAACTCCACTACAACCCATTCTAGATTCAGTACTGATCTCTGAAGAGAACAAAGTTTTGGAGAGCGTCAAGGATATGATTGAGCACGCTCGTGAGGTGGGAGCGCAGCGTATTGCTGGCATGCTAGAGTTTGGATATAATGAACGCATTCTCGTCACGTCAACTGGTGCGAAACTCGAGGAAAAAGGAACCTACGTTAAGACCTATGCAAGGGCGTTCGTAGGCGATGTAAGTGGTCAGTGGGCATGGACCTCAACGAGATTCGATCGCGATAGCATCGTTGATGTGGGGAGAAGAGCTGCTAGAATCGCTGTTGAAGCTTCGAAGCTTCCCACGATCGATGTAGAGCCAGGTAGGTACGACGTCGTGCTATCGCCGTTGGTCTTCGCAAACCTTCTCAACTACGTAGCGTTTGCAGCTTCAGCACTGTACGCATTGCTAGGGTTGTCGATGTTCGTAAAGTACGGTCCTGGAACACAGGTAAGTTCTGAAATCCTTACCCTATACGATGATCCTCACGACGATAAGCTTCCTGGATCCACCGGTTTCGATGATGAAGGTCTTAGAACGTTCAAGAAACCTTTGATTGAGCGAGGAGTCTTCAAGACGTTCCTACACAATACGAAGACCGCTAGGAAGATGAACTGTGTGAGTACGGCTAATGCGGGATGGATAGCTCCCCATCCATGGAATCTCGTTGTCGAAAGCGGTACGGTGAGCGAAGATTCGATACTTCGAGAGCTTGGGAAGGGTCTCTACATAACGAACAACTGGTACACGAGGTACCAGAACTGGATCGAGGGCCAGTTCTCTACAGTTGCACGCGACGCTGTATTCTTTGTCGAGAATGGAGAACCACGAGCAGTAACGAAACGCATTAGGATTGCTGACTACATGCCCAACATACTTCGCAACATAGTTGCGCTAACCAAGGAACGTTTCGACATAGCTTGGTGGGAGGTAGATATTCCAACGAGAGCACCCTACGCATTGATACGCAACGTAATGATAACCAAGCCCACGATCTGAGACCCGTCGACACTATCAAGGTACTTATTTACAGCATCAAACACCTCTTTTTCTCGAGGGTTGGTACCCCGTGTCGTGGAGAGAACGATTTGTTATAATAGCTCATCGAGGAGCTTCATTCTACGAACCAGAGAACACGATAGCGGCATTCAAGCGTGCACTTGAGCTCGGTGCGGATGTTATTGAGCTCGATGTTAGGTTCAGTGCTGAAGGAATCCCCGTTGTGGTACACGACGAAGATCTCTCTAGGTTGGCGGGAATCTCTAAGAAGATTCGCGAAATGACTCTTAACGAAATAAGGAACGTGAAAGTATTCGGTCGAGAACCCATACCTACGCTAGAGGAAGCGCTCGAGTTCATAGATCGGAAAGCTGGAGTATTCATAGAGTTGAAGGAGGTAGGTCTCGAAGATAGAGTCGTGGAGATAGTCGAGAGACTTAATCTCGTTGACAACGTCATGATAATATCGTTCCACCTAGAGGCATTAATCAAGGTTAGAGGGCTTAGGAAGGATATCGACGTAGGTCTTATATCGAGTAGAAGGTTGCTTGATCTAAGGAGATTGAGTTCGCTAGGTGTTCGAGCTTTACTCCTTCGATACGACGTAGTAACCCCCATGATGGTTAAGGAAGCGCATGCACGTGGATTCAAGGTCTTTACATGGACTATAAACGATGTTGCGCTTGCAAAGAGGTACGTAGATTACGGAGTAGATGGAATAGCTACGGATAGACCCGATATTCGTCGAGAGCTCGAAAAACACGTTACAATGTCTAAGTACGGTCATCTATAGAGTGTGTCGTTGATGCTCATCGAGGATATGTTGGGCTTAGGAACGGCATTGTCGTTGATAATGCCTAGGTTGCTATCGCTTGCACCGCCTCTCGACATCGTTGTCTACATGATGGTGCTGATACTGTGCGTCAACTCGTACGTCGTCATGTACATGCGTGGAAAAAGAATTGAGGCGTTGTGGATTCTCGCTTTAGGAGCAGTAATTTTTGTTCTTCTCAAGGGATTCGACTACGTAATTGCGTCACTGTGCTGCTTCGTTACATGCCTGGTACTCTACGTAGCGCTAGAAACGGATCCGAGTAGCTTGGAATGGATAGATGTGAGACTCTATGCGTTAGCGTCGTCGATAGCTATCTTGATGGACTTGATGTTGGGCATAGACCTCGTATGCTACGTAGTTGCAGTACCGATGCTGGAATACCTAATCATTGCAAGGCGTCGGGATCGCGAATGCAGTGCTTTGAATCTAGTTGCTTCGATTGCGTTGGCTAGCGCCATAAGCTTCGTTGTGGTACCAATAAGCTACGCTGTACTATCGATCTTCATGTGCGTGTCGAAGATCGTAATAATTCGTAAGAAGGTTGAGATCTCCAAGTACTTCCTACCGATGGATGTAGTACTTAGGAACGTGTTGGCGGTGGTAAACGTATGGAGTTGAGATTCGTACTTCTTGGAACTAACGTGGTCTTGGTCTCGGTGGTATGCATCGCGTTGGGAATGGTGATGAAATCGCCTTCGCTGGTAGGTGTTGGATTCTCGATAAGTATCGTTGGTGGTACGCTGCTTGCGTTGGGCATGGGTTTTCGAGGACCTGAACTGGAATTCCTTTCAATGTATAGTGAACTTCTTCGCAATACGGTGCTCAACGTGCTAGAGGATCTGAACCTACTAGAACACGTAATCGTAACGGTACCATTGAATGAAGGATGCGTACTGCTCTTTAAACGCAGTCCCGAGGTGCCCAAGGAACTCGTTCTCCCTATAGGTTTAGAGAACAACGAACCGTACCTAGGTATAGTGATAGAAAAACTCGTGGAGCAGAGTGAAGAACCTGCTAAGTGTCTCAACGATCTACTTGTTGGTAGATTTGGGATCGCGAGTAGGGTCACGGTATCTATGGAGAATGGGAAGGTCGTTGTGAATCTTCTTGGAGTCGATACGAAAGTAGCTAGAATGCAGTGGAAACCCTTCGCACCGTTAACCATATTCGTATCGGCATCGCTATGTCAATGCCTTGGCAAGCCACTCGTGTTATTAGAGGAGAGGATCGTCGGCGATAGATATTCGGCGATATACGAGGTGAAGAAACGATGAGAAGATTGCATGAACACGAGGTCTTTGCATTGATGACAACCATCTCCTGGGCTGTGCTATGCATTGCGATCTGTGTTGCTGGTGAACGTAGGATCGATACGTATATGCTTAGCGCTATTGCAACGATATTCGTATCGATGATGCTTAGCGGGGTCGAGAACCGTATCTCAACGATCGTAATGAGGATTCTAAAGTTCGTGCTAGCTACGATATTCGTTATCCTTGCAACACTTCGAGTTCTTAGCATGGTGCTAAACTTCGTTAACCCGCTGGATGTAATCGTTACCGGTTGATGTGCATGTTTCAAAAGACGAGATCGTTTATCGCGGCGATGATGTTGATCTTCGCTGCGTGGAGCATGGTGGATATGTATAGCGAACTTCGTGTAGATCCTTTCAATCCCTTGCATAGCGCTGATACATCTCGACTTCTATCGGTGATAACGGATGTCGTTGGTAATCTTAGTGAATCGAACGTAGAGATAGCAAAACAACTCATTGATAGTATTCGTGGTGCGTACGTACCTAAAGATGTTGAAGTACTACACGGAGAATTCGTTGAGTTCGTAGACAGCCTTATCGAGCTTGCGAATAGTCTGAACGATATCGAGTTGAAGATCGCGTACGTTGGCATCGACGAACTGTGTAGAAACGAGACGTTCGTTACACGAGCAATCAAAGAGCTTCTCGCTGATGTTTCAAGGTGTCTGGATAGCTATGAACGATTCGTTGCAAGTGGTGATTACCTAAGGTATTTCGATGCTTTAGCTAGTTTAGCAAAGAAGAAAAACATCGTGAGTACGCTACGCTCTAGATACAGTCGATACATCTTGGAATTAGAACCGCGGCTCAACGAATTGTGTAACGATGTAAGTAAAGTCGTTGCGGACCTCAAAGCGTGCAGATCGCATACTAGCATCGATATGTATATACATGTTGATCCACAGATCATTGGGTTAGGGGACATCGTAAGGGTATGGGGCTGCATTGTAGCTAACGAAAACCTTAGCACTGAATCTCTAAGACTTGCAGTAGGATTGAGGTTTCCTAACTACGTCGTTGAAAAGAATGTGAGCTTGGATCGTGATGGATGTTTCGATGCAGTCCTTCCAGCGCCTAGGAACGCTCCATCGTATCCCCGTACGCCCTCAATAATGGAGTTCCAGGGAGTTGTCTATGTTCGTAGTATCAATGAATCGCTAGGAATCGTAAGGTACTTACCATTAAAACTAGTCGTAGAATTCAAGGCACCGCCCATAAAGATCGAATGTCCTAGAGAAGTACTGCTAACGCAACCCGCATTCGTTAAGATTGTGAATCGCGGTTCAATACAGTTCAACGTAACGGTCGAGATCGATGGTACTCCATTGTTTCACGATGTTGTGGGCAAGGGTGCGACACTCATAGAGCTTCCTAAGCATAACCTTAGCCTCGGTATGCATACGCTTAGCGTACGTGTTGATCCAACGCTTAACTACGTACCCATGCTGTACTCTTGCGCTATCGCCGTCGTCCCTAAGCTTCCAAGGATGGATGTATCGATGAACGAGATAGTCCTGTATCCATTCGAGGACATAGTTATCCGCGGTAAGGTAGAAGGAAACGTATCGAACGTTGAGGTCGCAGTTGTGATGAACGGCAAAGTAGTCAATAGTACGAAAGAACGAGAGTTTGTATTCGTGATAAAACCGTACGGTGTATGGATAGCATCCCTAGAAAGCATCGAGCTTGTAGCTAAGAATCTGGATACGGGAATCAATGCTTCGATAAGTCGAACCGTACTGGTAGTAAATCCCGTAGGTCTAGGCCTCTTAGCATGCGGAGCGCTAGTCCTTGCGATACTGGCTAGTCGGTATGAGATCCACGTAATGCTATCGATACCCATGAGACTGCTTCGAGTCAAGATTCAGAAGCGTATAGATGCGGAGGAAAGACGTGCGATTCGATTCGTAGAGATTGGGTTTAGGCCAGCTAAGCTAGTAGATCTATTCCACGAAATGCGCAAGCTGTTGAAGAACTACGTAGAGGATTTGCCCTGGTATACGCTTAGAGAATACGCTTCGCTGGTATCATCAAAGCTACGTGAAGTGGGCAATCACGTTACGGAATTCGTTGAGATCTACGAAAGAGATCTCTATTCGCGGTCCGGTATAACTGATGAGGAAGCGATTCGTGCTAAGAGAGCCGTTGAACAGATGAAGAGGTGCTTAAGAAGTGGAGAGAGATCTCGAGACTAAGCTCCTCGATGTAGTGAGCCCTGTAATGTTCCTCGCTATAGTTGGTGCAGGTCTATACATCGCTTACGGAGATCTATTCAAGCTCTACGCCTACATGACGACGAGCGAAGAGTTTTCGTACATAGTCATAGCTCTGACGATAGCATTCGTACTCTTCGGGCTTCGAGGAGATAGGCTTCACGTCGATTGCAGTTTGAGGATCTCGAGGATACTGCTAGCCTTAGCACTAACCTCCGTCGCTATAC
>JAMOOB010000336.1 GCA_027066265.1 Desulfurococcales archaeon | reverse complement strand
TTGCCCTTGTTAACAGCGGTTTCGAAACGTTGAAACCACAGCTACTGCTGCCGGTAAGCGTTGCTGAAGCTCTCGGTCTATGGCCTTCGCTTCCCCGGAACTACCTCGTGAAGGAATACATGACTCCTGGAGGACCCGTGAAGCAGTACGTTGTACCGAACGAGCTACTTGTTCGAGTAGTGGTGGAGTACGAGACTCCGTACATCGAGAGCGATGCCGTTATCTCCATGATCGAGGAAGAGGTTTTGATAAGCGATAAGCTTGCGGGTGCTCTAGGAATCGTGATATACGATGTAGGGGAAGGGATCTGGAGATTGAGAACCGATCCAGAGCATGTACGTAGGAAGAGCGAACCACGACTCGTGTAGTGCTACGAAGATCGAGCACCGCATCTTATCGAAGCATTCGCCTCGTACCCTTGCCGTGGAGAGCAACGGTTTTCTCGTTGTGTGCAAAGCTTGTGGAGGGGGTCGTGGAGCTCGATAGCGTTGAGCAGATCGTCGACGATGCTGTGAGGTTCTGGCGCAAGATCGCCGATTCCGAGAACGATGCTCCACGTAGAAGGATCTTCGTCGAGAAGCTGGTTAAGAGAGACAGCGTTGCCATGATCTTTCGCAGCGTTAGAGATAGGCTGAGGACCCTTGGTACGGGGCTTGCTAACTACGTTACGTACGAAGCTGGTTACGATCTTGCTCACCGCATGGTTTCGAAGGGCGCTATTCGTAGCCTCGACGATGTTCCTCAGATCTTTGCATTGCTTGGGATAGGCATCGTAGACATCGTTAGGGAGAGACTCGATCGTAGCTACGTAAGGATATACGAATGCTTGAGCTGCTTCGGTTCGAACCCCGTTGGGAAGAACATGTGTTTCTTCGAACTAGGTGCTCTGAGAGCTGTGTACGAAGCTCTCTACGGAAAGGTTAGGATCGTTGAGAAGGAGTGCTGGGGCTACGGAAATAGGTTCTGCGGTTTCGAGATCGTAGCTCTCTAGGTGCTTCCAATGGTATCCACCCTCGTGCTACGCCTCTACTCATCGTGTGGTGGCTGTGGGTATCCATGCCCGTACGCATCGTCTAGATCCGAGGATGCTCTACCCACCAACCCCTTGCTGAAGCTCCTCAACGCGCTCGATGAGAAGATAAACGAGTGCGTAGCGCTATGCTCGTCTCCTACCAAGCATCCGAAGCTCCTAGACATCGTTCGTGAGCTCTGCGATCGCTGTAGAAGGGTTAGGATGCTCGTACCCTTCACCGAAGCACTCCTCGTTCCTCGGAAAGTCGTTGAGCTTCTCGACGAGCTATGCATCGTTAGCTACGTAGCGGATCCACGTACGGTAGAAGCTCTCGAGAAACTGTTTAGGATCCTCACGTCGAGTGGTTTCGATAACCTTGCTACCTACCTCGTGATAGACGAAAACGCTCTAGAGATAGAGAAGCCTATCGAGGTTGCGCGTAGCTACGGCGTTCGGGTTCGCGTAGGTGAAGCACCCTACGTATCTCCTAGACATCTAGACGTTGTGAAGCTCTTGACTAGGAAGGGTATCTCCATCGGGTTACCCTACGGAGATCTCTACGGTTATCGAGCATGCGTAGCCTTCGTGGATGGGTATCCAATCACGGTGCTGTTCAAGGACTTCGAAAGGTGTAGCTACCTATACCTTGACCCCGCAGCTACGCTACGTAGATGCGCGTTCAGCTCCAAGTACGTAGATCTAAAGAGCTGTACCAACATCGAGGAATCGCTTAGGAACCTAGTACGGGAATGCGTTCATCGAGCGAGCGACGCTATCATGAAGCCCGTGGTTAGGATAGATATCAGGGTTGGGGACAAGATCGTTCCCAGCGAAATCCTTCAAATCCTAGACATCGTGGAGCTCGTCGGCTCGGTAAGGAAGGCATGCACGTTCCTAGGCATATCCCTATCCACGTGCATCGATAAGATTCGTAGAATCGAGAACGAGCTGGGTACGCAACTGATAGAGACTCGTCGAGGTGGTCGAGACCACGGCAAGACGACGCTGACTCCGCTAGCCATGAAGATCCTCGAAAGCTATCGAACAGCGCGAGAGAAAATCCTTCGAATCCTAAGCGAAGAGATCGTGCTCTAGCAACTCGATGACCGATGCTAGAGGTTGTCGAGGGTAGGATCAAACAACGTAGCGTATCGATAACGAATTCGAGAGCATACCATTTCTCGTGGTGACATAGTTGAGCTACAGCGTAGAAGAACGTTCTGGGGATACCTCTACGAGCTTGTTTACGGAACGCAAGCTTGATGCGTACCATGGTTCATCGCTACACGACTAGTTCAACGGGTTCGCGAGGTATGTACTCTACGATGATCGTAGACTCATCGATACCTTTGCTACGGATCTTCTTGAGAAGGTTCTCTAGATCTCGATCCGTATCAATGATCTTCGCTTCGCGTAGATCTATAGCTACGAAACACTCTCTACACGTATCGCAGGTATAGAGATCCTCGATAAGCTTCTGAACCTCGCGAATACGTAGTGTAGCGACCATGTATCGAAACCCTCGATGCGTTCGAGGATCACTGTCGTTTCCTATGTTAAAAGCATTGCGTAATGAGATAGCTGAACTAGGTACGGATCACCTTCGTAGCACCATGCGTTCGCTACGTTTATGCATAGCTAGGTACTTCAGCAACATTCTAGCAATGCTCTTCGAGGAACATCTCGTTCTCGGTGGTCGAAGCAATGCTTAGAGATCGGCGCGGTGATTGCGTGAAGCATACGTTGATTACGATATCGCTGTACCTACGCTGTACCTATCGTAGTGCACCAAGTGCGTTCGTTACGGTGTCGCTATGCCTATAGAGCAAGAGTTCTATGCACGTGATCCAGCCATCGTTGCGAGGCTGTTGCTGGGTATGGACATCGTTCGGGTAGTTGAGGGAGAGATGCTTGTGTGTAGAATCGTTGAGACGGAGGCTTACTACGGTGTTGAGGATCCGGCGTCTAGAGCTCGTAGAGGTGGTGATCTTAGGGATGCTCTGTACAACGGTGTTGGGATAGCCATCGTCTACGGAATGCATAGACAGTGGCTCTTCAACGTAGTAGCTCACCCACCTGGTAAAGGAGGTGCCGTCCTGATCAGAGCTTGTCAACCGATCAAGGGAGTAGAGAAGATGATGCAGTTTCGAGGAACTAACAAACTGCGTGAGCTCACCAATGGACCTGGAAAGCTTTGTCAAGCTCTGGCGATAGACAAGAGGTTCCATAGGAAGCCCATCTACGTTACGGAGTACGGTCTCTGGATAGAGTATGGCGAACCCGTTCCGGATACTATGGTTGCTCGAAGCTTTAGGGTAGGAGTGAGTCGCGATCTCGATACACCGCTAAGGTTCTTCATCGAGAACAATCCCTACGTATCGAAACCACGATGAGAAAGAGTTAGGCGAAGACCGTGGATAGCTACGTACTTCCACACTATCGATGAGCTTCCGGACCCAGTCTGTTCCTCGATTCGTGGATGGAGGGTTTCTAGGCTACGAGGATCTCTTCAACTTCTTTATCTTCTCCATGAACTTCCTAGCTCTTTCGGGATCCGTTGGGTTGCCGGCTCTACCATCCTTCTTGATGTAGCTACCAACGATCACGCCATCAGCGTACCTAAGGTACTTCTCTACGTTCTCCGGGGTTGCACCGCTTCCCACGATGAGGGGGAGCGACGTTGCTTCTCGTACGAGCTTTACGAGGTCTAGCGATGGTGGTTCACCCGTTCTACCACCGGTAACGATAATGGCGTCTGCGCATCCACGCTCGGTGAGATCCTTCACGATCTCGATGATCGTTTCCCGAAGAATCGTAGCCCAGTCTCCACGGTTGGTAGCGAGGTTTGTTACGAATCGAAGCAGTAGATCGAGGCTACCGCTATGCTTACACAGAACGTCTGCGAAGATCTTGAGCCCCGGCATGAATATCCTTAGCTCTGCAAGCTCTGGCGCGGTAGGCTCTATCAAACCGCTGTCCGTAGCGATGGTCTCTACCAACGTGTTCACCCTCACGAAGTCCGCCCCCATTGCGTAGGCGATCCTGTAAGCCTCAACAGCAGAACACCGGAGAAGACTTAGACCGAGAAGACCATCGAAGTTCTTTCTAGCTACGTAGAGCGCTATCGATGCCAAGCCAAGGATCTCCGGATCCCGAACACGTTTACCGTACGGCTTATCGTTGAAGTTCTCGATTACAACACCATCGAAACCAGCCTCGGCTACGATCCGAACCTCGTTCTCTATGTATCGAACAAGATCATCGACTCTCTTCTCGAAAGCTATCCGACGAAGGTTAGGTAGGTGGATAACAGCTATAGCTACCGGCTTCGAATCGAAGGAGAGCATCCTCCGTCACCACGGAGCTACTCGGAACCGGAGCCTTTACGTGGATGAACGGTCCACGCATAGGTTTAGATGAACTAGCTCGAGCCGTTGGATCTTCAACCTCTTTGCTTCCCAATACAGCTAGTCTCGATCGCATGCCTCGTTCATCTACGTATAGATGGCTACGTAGCTCTAGAGACAACAATTGTTTAGGTCCCTAGACAAGGATTCTATGCGTAGATCCGCTCTATTTCAACCATATAACGTTGTCGAGGCCTCTGAAATGTTCATCTCCTGAAAGGATCTTTGCTTTCAGAATCCTAGCCATAGCCAAGATTACGGCGTCTACGAGACTCGGCTTAGATTTCAGACCGAGGTTCCTTGCGTGGTTCACCAGCTCCAAGTATGCTTTAGCGGATTCGAGAGCTACTCTACGATCTATGTAGACCACGGTCGAAAGATCTTCAATCACCTTAAGGCGTTCAACGATATCGTTCCAAGGAATTCCTTCCCTAGCGTACTTCCTAGCTATTTCGGCTAGAACTATGGAAGGAGTGTACACTTCTCGAGCTTCCTCCACGTACTTTCTAACCACTTCTCCTAGCTTGGTACCAGCAAAGAACTCTATCCATGCGTAGGAATCGACTATGATGCTACAGCTCTCTATCCTCAACTCGATCCTCCTCGCTAAAGCTCGTGATCCTACCCTTGTCGATGCCGAAGTACTTCTCCAACAACTTCGCTCTGTACTCCTTCAATAGCATCTGGATAGCCTCGTCGTAGCTACGAATCCCCAACCTCTCCTTGAACTTCTTCAGCGTTTCGAGCGTTGTACGCGAGATCTTTATCGTGGTTGTGCCCATACCAGGTATCCCGGTATGCCAGTATACCCATACCGCGGTATAAACGCTTCCTCCAAACCTGGATCTCTGGATCTACTCTACGCATCTATGTATTGTCTCGGAACCGTTCGATGTTGACATGCTACGTGGTTGAAGGCTGGGTATGGGGTAGTGGTATTGCTTCTCTTCGAACACGCTTCGTTGAGACGTGTTCGGAGCTCCTTAGCTCGACCCGTTTAAGTATTCCTCAACACGTTTCGTTGATGGGTGCAGATCATAGCTACGGTCCAGGGTATCTCTCCTCAGCAGTACGTGATATACATCGATCCAGAGCGATGCATGGGTTGTCGAAGTTGTGAGATTGCTTGCGCCGTCGAGCATTCGCTTACGAAGAACCTATTCACTGCGATCTTCGAGAAACCTCGTCCCGTACCGCGGATAAGGATCGTTGTCGTAGACGAGTTCTACGTACCTATACGCTGTCAGCATTGCCGCGATGCTCCATGCATAGCGGTGTGCCCAACGAAAGCTCTTCACAAAACGGATGAGGGTTTCGTTGTGGTGGATCCCGTCAAGTGTATCGGTTGCTTGATGTGTGTCCTAGCGTGTCCCTTCGGACATCCGCGGTACAGCGATGAGCTTGGCTCGATCGTGAAGTGCGATTTCTGCGTGGATAGGGTTAGGAAGGGTTTGGTACCAGCATGCGTTGAGGCTTGTCCAACGGGTGCTCTACGCTTCGGTAAGCTCGAGGATATCATGAAGGAGGTAGCCGAGGAGAAGATCCGTGCGTTGCTGAGCGGTCGTGCAGGTCCAGGTCTCGTTCTCGTAAAGCCCGTTAAGGAGGTTACGGAGAAGCGAGAAACCGTTCCTTCCATACCCATGCTTCGTAGGATGTACGGATCCGTAAGGATAGAGATTTCTTAGGGGTGTGACTCATGGTGGATAAGGTTCGTAGGAAGGTAGGTGAGGAGGTTTCGATAGTTCCCGGAGTCAAGGAGCTGATAGAGAAAGCGGAAGAGGAAGGAGTTGAGCTGGTATGGCATAGGTACCAAGCTCAGCAACCTCAGTGTGGCTTCGGTTTGCTAGGGATATGCTGTAGGAACTGCAACATGGGTCCATGCAGAATCGATCCGTTCGGCTACGGTCCTCAGAGAGGTGTTTGTGGAGCTGATGCCGATACTATCGTGGCTAGGAACCTCGTTAGAATGATTGCTGCGGGAGCTGCTGCTCACAGCGATCACGCTAGGGATGTGTGGAAGGTGTTCAAGGGAGTTGCGGAGGGTAAGATCAAGACCTACAGGATCGCTGATCCAGCGAAGCTTAGGTGGTTAGCTCAAGCGCTCGGGATCCCGGTCGAGGGTAGGAGCGATCTCGAGATAGCTAAGGATGTTGCCGATGTGCTCGAGAAGGAGTTCGGTAAGCAGGACGAGGAACCGCTTGCCTTAGTCAAAGCGTTGGTGCCTAGGAGAAGGCTTGAGGTATGGAGGAAGCTAGGCATCGTGCCTAGGAACATCGATCGAGAGATCTGCGAATGTATGCATAGAACTCACGTAGGTGTGGATGCCGATCCGGTTAGCCTACTGCTCCACGGTGCTAGAACCGCTCTAGCGGATGGATGGAGCGGTTCGATGATGGCTACCCTTCTAAGCGATATACTGTTCGGAACTCCGAGACCCGTGAAGTCCGAGGCTAACCTAGGAGTTCTGAAGGAGGACTACGTCAACATCATCGTCCACGGTCACAACCCCGTCCTCTCGATGAAGATCGTAGAAGCTGCGATGAGTGAAGAGATGCAGAAACTTGCTCAGGAAGTAGGTGCCAAGGGTATCAACGTAGCTGGTATGTGTTGCACTGGGAACGAGGTGTTGATGAGGCTCGGCATACCGCTTGCGGGCAACTACTTGATGCAGGAGCTAGCCATCGCTACGGGTGCCGTCGAAGCAGTTGTCGTGGACTACCAGTGTGTATGGCCATCGCTTGTACAGGTAGCTCACTGCTACCACACCAAGGTGATAACGACCGAGCCCAAGATGAAGATACCGGGCGCTATCCACATCGAGTTCGAGCCCGAGAAAGCGGATGAGATCGCTAGGAAGATAGTTGCTCTAGCGGTAGAGAACTTCAGGAATAGGTCTAGGGAAAGGGTTAGGATACCGAAGTACAGGATGAAGCTCGTAGCAGGGTTCAGCGTAGAGGCGATCGTCGAGGCTCTCGGAGGATCCCTCGATCCATTGATACAAGCTCTCAGAGACGGTACCATCAAGGGCATCGTAGCGATCGTAGGCTGCAACAATCCGAAGGTCAAGCATAACTATAGCCACGTAACCATAACCAAGAAGCTCATCGCCAACGACATACTGGTGGTTGGAACCGGTTGCTGGGCTATTGCAGCTGCTATGGAGGGTCTCCTCGCACCGGAAGCAGCGAAGCTCGCGGGTCCTGGGCTGAGAGCGATCTGCGAAAAGCTCGGTATACCGCCGTGCCTACACATGGGTAGCTGCGTAGATTGCTCTAGGATCCTCATAGCGTTGAAAGCTCTTGCCGAAGCTCTGAACGTCGATATACCCGATCTACCCGTAGCAGGCTCGGCGCCGGAGTGGATGAGCGAGAAGGCTGTGAGTATCGGTACCTACTTCGTAGCTAGCGGAGTATTCGTACATCTAGGAACGATA
>JAMOOB010000335.1 GCA_027066265.1 Desulfurococcales archaeon | reverse complement strand
GTATGTATAGACCCTCCTTGATGTGTGAGGGTAGCGATGTAAGTGATCTCTTTAACGTTACGAATCCGCACGATGTGCAACGATACCCCTTTCCACGTCCAAGCTTCTTCATCTTTGAATTGCAGAGAGGGCATGAAGGCGATGATATCGATCGAAGCACGTTCTTCTTCACGACAACGATTTTCTCTACGTGGAGAACCAGTTTGTTAATCCAATGCTTTACTACGCCCTGAACATCTACGAGATCGCCTATGCACAGATTACGTGCAACCGTGGTCAGTCTACTAGGTCTAAAGAATGCCAAGTCTATGCATCCGCTAACATCGCAACCTCTAACTATTACGTGGCCACCCGTAATCGTAATGGGAGTCGATGCAATACGTAGCGTTAATTTGGCTGATTGATAGGGTCTAAGGTCTTTACATAGACGTGGTACTGCATGCGAATCAGTTCCTTGATTCGTTCTGTACAGACACCATGCAGCAATAGGTTCGCAGGTCTTGATTATATCGATAGCGCGTAGCAAGACGTTCGGGTTTGTACCTCGAACACCGTACAAAACAGGGTCGGATCCGTGAGGAGATATGATGGGATTACCTTCTTCATCGAGGTTGCAGAACGTGTATTCATTAAACAGAGCTTCGAATTGTTTAACGCTATCTGGATCCACGCACCTAGGTTTGGAGATAAATCGGATAGATCTGTATGTCAAGAGTTCGAACGTATACTCATGTGCTCTGTGCCACCAACCTAATGCTGCTACAGCACCTACTAATCCCCATCCACAGAACTTGGTTAGAACAACGTTGTTGATCTTCGTAATGAGTTCTAGCACTACATCTCTATGAACGACGTCGGAGATAGCCATGTCGTAGATCTTCGCGAATTCGTAGGGTATAGAACCTATGCAAATAACTATCCCTGGATCTTGATCGGGTCCTCCGAACGTATCGATGTATTGCTTTGTGAAGTATTCTACATCGTCGACAAAATTGTTGATGCGTAACGGTTCTTCTAGAAGAAGATGGATTGCTACTCCACCATTGCCTCGGGTTTTGATAGGTATCCCGGGATTTAATCTAACAAGCCTTGGGTAGTCGAGTAGCTTCAGTTTGTATTTATCACTCAAAAATTTTAGTAAATACGTAGCGAAGTGTGTTGTACAACCTCCACTGATCGAGTCTACGTCGTCGATACCTATATGGATTTGAATCATCGCTTCTCGGACTTTCTGGTCTCGACCACTATCATCGTTAGCGTTGCCCTAACCTTGGGAAGCTTCCTAATCTTAGAGGTCACGATCTCTTTGAGCTTCTCCTGACTCTCGACATCAACTTTCGCAATTATGTCGTAGACTCCATATACTATGTAAGCCTCCTTAACGCCTTCGATGTTTAGCAACTGGTTCAGAACCTCTTCCTCAGCGCCTATATCCGTGTTTATCAACACGATTGCCTGGGGCACGCCTATCACCTTTAGATCCGAGTCTAGATGAAGCATTGGCAAGGGTATAAAAATCTGTTTGTAGTACAGGTTGTTGGTGTATGTATAACGTGGTTAGGCTGTACGTAGTTACGTTTGGTGAAGATGATCCTTCGAAGTGTACGGCTGAGAAGCTCGTTAGGCATGGCATTGCTACTAAGGCAATGCTCTCGAGGATTCCTAGGTATGCAATAGTATTGAATCCCTTCGGAAAGACCTACATCAAGAAGAGCGATCGGTGGTTGATAGAACGGTATGGAATCGTTGCGATCGATGTTTCGTGGAAGAGCGGTATAGAAAGACTTAAAAGAATTCGGCGAGGCGAACAACGTGTTCTTCCATTGCTGATAGCAACTAACCCTGTAAACTATGGTAAACCATTCAAGCTCAGTACTGCAGAAGCGCTTGCAGCTGCACTATACATAGCAGGGTTTCGGAAGGAAGCTGAAGAAGTGTTAAGCATATTCAAGTGGGGTCCAACGTTCTTCGAAGTAAATCGCGAGTTGCTGGAAGCGTATGCCTCTGCAGAAAGCGACCATGATATAGATTCGATTATTCTGAGTTTGTTGCGTATCACCGAGAAACCCTCTAGATCAGTTCTAGAGATTCTGCAAGATGCACTGCTTCAGGGATGAGGTATGAGACGTTCTGTATGGTGTAGAGAGAACGTGCTTGGTCTAGCCGTAATGTCTGGACTCAAACGATACGGATACTTCCCCATACTTGGCGATCCACCTACGCTACTCCTAACGTTCTCTAAGCAAGATCTAGTAGATGGAGGAGCAAAGCTTCAAACCAATTATATGCAAGGAAAGAACTACGTCGACATATCGTTGAGAAACGACGAACTTGTGCTTGGAGTCGTAGCTTCGCGCATGCTTGCACTTGCGCGAAAACGGAATGATGAAGGACTGACGCTGGTTCTACGTATGTTGTTCGACGAACCCAACAAAGCCGTTGAGGCGTACAAGAAGTTGAAGGACTTGGGCTTCGATTTTAGCGCTACCAACGTAGCTAAGATGTACAAAACCTACATCGTCTCGAGATCAATATCGAAGCTTCGTCGTGCTCGAGAAGTATGCAAACGAATTATCCTGCTATCGATAACACCATGTATATCGATAGAATGTCAGCGAAACGCTCTCGAGGATTCGATGAATCGGTTGATAGAGTTCGTGATGCAAGTCCATAAGGAGAAACTTGAGTTGGTATACTCATGTTACTGCTTCAAACCTTCGGAGCTATGCTCTTCGTCACCTAGCTTCGTAGTGTTGAAACGAATATCCGGCGAAACCATCGTGAAAGACGTCATAGAGATTCCGTTCATGGAGAGCATGGGTAAGGATTATCTAGGCTGTAAAAAGTGTGAGTACTTGAACCTCTGTAGCGAGATGTTTAGCCGATGATGATCTACGCAGGCCTATCCGATCGATGAGTGAACCCCTTTGGCTGAGGACTACTCGAACAACTTCCTAAGATTCTCTTCGTATGGTGGGTACACAATTCCGCGCTCCGTTACGATCGCTGTTACGAGATCAGGTGGGGTAATATCGAATGCTGGGTTGAGAACCTCGACGTCGGGCAACGTTATGAGTCTACCCATTACGTACCTAACCTCGTCTGGATTTCGTTGCTCTATAACGACTTTCTCGAGCGGAGTCTCTAGATCTATTGTGGATGTAGGTGCAGCTACGTAGAACGGTATGCGGTGCCTACTTGCACAGAGAGCTATCATGTACGTACCGATCTTGTTTATGACGTGACCATCGCGAAGCACGCGATCAGCACCAACGATCACTTTGGTGACAAGACCCCGGCTCATCACGTAGCCAACCATGTTGTCCGTGATCAGCGTAACGGGGATTCCTTCCTTCTTCAGTTCCCATACCGTTAATCGAGCACCCTGCAGTACTGGCCGTGTTTCCGTAGCAATAACCTTGATCTTCTTCCCGCTATACCAAGCAGCTCTTATGATCCCCAAAGCCGTTCCGAATCCTGCTGTTGCTAACGCACCAGCGTTGCAGTGAGTCAAAACGGTATCTCCATCTTCAAGCAGCTTCTCTCCTATCCTACCTATAGCCATGTTGGTCTCTATATCCTGTCTATATATCTCGAGAGCTTCTTTCACAAGAGCGTGCCTAAGTTCATCGGCATCCCTATACGTACCCTCTAGAACTCTTCGCATTCTATTAAGAGCCCAAAACAGGTTGTGGGCTGTAGGCCTCGTTCTCCATAACCTCTCGATCGCTTTCATGCATATGCATCGAAGCTCGTCGAGCGATGAAGTACTGTGCTTGAGAGCCGTTGCAGCTACAGCGAGAGCTGCTGCAACTCCTATTGCTGGAGCTCCTCGAATTTCCATGCGTTCTATAGCTAAGGCAATCCTCTCGTAATCATCGCTCTCGTAGTACACCTCTTCGTGTGGTAGCTTCGATGTATCAAGCCATCGTACCTTTCCATCAACCCACTCAACTGGTTTGATAGTTAGTGGGTATGGGTATGTCACTTCGAGCACCCCCTCTAGCTTAGACGCTATGCTATATAAAGCAGAGCTGAGATCCCTACAAGGAGCGATCCATGGAAAGGCGTGCAGTGTTTAGGGTAAGAAATTGTTCGATAGAGATAGTGTCGTGTCCCGAAACCATATACGAGTGTAGGGTTGTCAAGGAACGTGGTAGAATACATCCACTGCAGGTAGCCTACCTATTGCATACCTCTAACGCTATAGTGCTGGACGAAAACGATCGTGAAATGAGTCTACATGAATTTGTGTCTAGGTTCTCCAATCCAAGCTTCTGGATAACGTTCTCGACGTACGTAGATCTACGTAAGCGTGGTCGTAGGGTAGAACCTGGGCTTCTAGATAACGAGCTTGTAATCGAAGATCGTAAGCTGAAGATCTACGTTTTCGAAGAATGCGTACCGATCCATATCGAGAAATTGATGCAGCTCGTTGATACGAGCATAAGGCAGGGATACAAGGTTGTGATAGCGGTCGTCGATATGCATGGAGATGTGACGTACTACGAAGTAGATAAAATGCGATTCCCAACGATAGAGCGGAGGGTGTGAACCTCGTGAAGATAGAGCTAGAACCTGTACGAGGTTTCCGAGACTACATTCCTCCCGAGAGCGACGAGCTTAGCGCTATCGAAGAAGCCTTTAGAAGAGTTGCAATGAGTTTCGGTTATCGTGAAGTACGTACCCCCACCGTAGAGAGGTTTGAACTCTTTGCATTGAAATCAGGGGAAGAGATTCGTAAAACGATGTTCGTATTCAAGGATAAAGCTGGTCGCGAAGTAGCTCTAAGACCGGAGGTAACTCCGAGCGTTGTACGTCTATACTTGAAGCAATTGAATGCATTTCCAAAACCGATAAAGGTATTCTACATCGCCAACGTATTCCGTTACGATGAGCCTCAGTTCGGTAGGTACCGCGAATTCGTGCAGGCAGGTGTTGAGATTCTTGGCGCCGAGAGCGTGTACCACGATGTGGAGTTGATACTATTCCTGGAAAAGTTCTACGATGAGATTGGGCTTGGCGAACGGTTCTACAAAGTGAACGACATGGGTATGCTGAAACTGGTAGCTATGAGAGCTGGTCTAAGCGATGATGAGGTAGATCACGTTCTGCACCTGCTAGACAAAGCGATGTATAGCGAAGCTATCTCGTTCCTACGGTCTAGAGGAGCACAGCGAGAAGCTTCGTTCATAGAGGAGCTAACTGGTATGGATACGATAACCAAGGTTGAAGAGTTCGAAGATCTTCGAAAAGTTGTTGAGAAATATTTCGAGGACCTCCTACCAAGGTTAGAGACGTTCAAGCACTACTTCAGCGTACTCAAAGGGCTGGGCATAGACGTAAGGATATACCCATCGTTTGCACGAGGTATCGCTTACTATACGGGAATTGTGTTCGAAGCGAGGGTTCCCAACTTCCCGATAAGTATTGCGGGAGGTGGAAGATACGATGATCTGACCGTTGTTTACGGTGGTCAGCCATTGAAGATGACGGGGTTCGCGATAGGGGTTGAGAGAACTTTGCTTGCACTGAAGCACCTAGGCAAGAGTGTGAACATCGTGTACAAGCCTCGCGTACTACTTCTAGTAATCGATTCTATGCTCGAGGTCATTAAGTACGGAGTAAACGTAGCGAGGAAACTCATCGATGCAGGAATCGTTGTACAGCTAGAGATCGTGGAGAGATCGAGGTTGGGAAGAATGTTTGAGTACGCTTCGAAGCAGCAGTTCGATTACGTATGCGTTGTTGGGCCTCGTGAATACGAAACGCGTACCGTTTCGCTAAAGAATATGCGTGAATGGAAGCAGGTTTCGGTAGAAGAAGATAGGGTCGTGGAGGAGATACTCAATGTCGTTCGAACTCGTTAGGGATGTTAAGTTTAAGGGTTCAGAGACGGTAGAGGATCTCATAGAGATCTACAGAGCGATACATGGATTCACGGCGGAATCCATAGCTCGAGCAGTAGATGTGCTTACGAAATGTGTAGAGGAATGCGATCTAAGAGTACTAACATTCACAGCCAACGTAGTGGCTACGGGTTTACGAGGAATTCTTGCTCAACTCCTTGAAAACGAGCTATTCAACGTAGTCATAACTACGTGCGGTACGGTAGACCATGATATAGCTAGGAGCTTCGGAGCTCGATACATGAAAGGAAGCTTCGATGTCGATGATCGTAGCTTATCGGAGCAGGGATTGCATAGACTAGGCAACGTATTCATTCCAGTAAGTGATTACGGGCCTTTGATAGAGAAGGTAGTGTTCAACATTCTCGACGAGGTATCTAAGGATCACGAGTCCATCGGCGTACGCGAGATCTTGACCGAGATAGGTAAGCGTATAGATGACGAGAACTCGATTCTCAGAGCAGCAGCCCTGAAGAACATACCCATATACGTACCGGGCTTCGTAGACGGAGCTTTCGGTACGGCTCTATTCATGTATACAAGGTTCAAGCCTTTGAAGATCGATATCCTTAAGGACGAGCAGGAACTTGCAGACATATTCTTCCGAGCCAAGAAGTCCTGTGCATTCATAATAGGTGGTGGGATCAGTAAGCACCACGCGTTGTGGTGGGCTCAGTTCCACGAAGGATTTAGCTACGCAGTCTACGTAACGACAGCCGTTGAATGGGATGGATCCCTTAGCGGTGCTAGACCTAGGGAAGCGATTACGTGGGGCAAGCTACGTAGCGAAGCACGTCACGTTACGGTCTACGGCGATGCTACCGTAGTAGTACCGATAATAGCGTTCGGACTACTACGCAGAACCGGAAAGATATGACGTGAGTACATGCTCTGCTTATAAGCTATGCATGATATAGATCTATGCATAGGGTGAACTATGTCAGCAACGCTCGAGAAGTTTAGAGCGATAAGCCCAGCAGAGTTCTTCTACCGCAACAGGGAGATAGCTGGCTTTTCCAATCCTACGAGAGCTCTCTATCAATCGGTTCGAGAACTCGTAGAGAACGCATTGGATGCTACGGATGCCCACGGAATTCTACCAAACATAGAGATAAAGATAGAGCACGTCCCCAACGTAGAAGTAAAGATGTGGAAGGAAAGCGGTGGAAAGGTAGCAGCGTACAGAATAAGCGTGAAAGACAACGGTATCGGAATACCTCCACAATACGTACCGGAAGCATTTGGACGAGTTCTGTTTAGCTCGAAGTACGTGCTTAGACAGACTCGCGGAATGTTTGGTCTAGGCGCTAAGATGGTTGTGCTGTACAGTCAGCTAAGCGTTGGAGAACCCATCGAGGTTGTAACGTCTCCCATAGGATCGAGGAGAATCTACGCATTTAGGATAATGATAGATGTGCAGGAGAACAAGCCTAGGATCCTTTACAGAGCTTCGTGGCCCAAGACGAGTGATTGGCATGGAACGCTCGTAAAAGTCACGATTGCTGGGGATTGGAGTCGTGCAAGGTCCAGAATCCTAGAGTACATTCGTAGAACAGCGATCGTGACGCCCTACGCAAACATAGTGTTTGCAACACCTGACGGTGAGGTGTATATCTATCGTAGGGTTACAGACAAGATTCCTCCTCCACCTAGGGAAACGAAGCCGCATCCACATGGTGTAGACATCGAGATGTTGCGAATGATGTTGCGCAATACGAAGGCGAAGACCTTCTTCGAGTTCCTAGTAGAAGAATTCCAAGGAATTGGGAAGGTTACTGCAGAACGCTTCATCTCTACCTACGGCTTCGATCCGAATAAAGATCCTAGGAGCTTAACCCAGGAGGAGATCGATAAGCTCGTCAAAGCTCTTAGGGAATTCAAAGATTTCCGACCACCGAAATCGGATCACCTATCTCCGATAGGTGCGGAACTCATAAAGCTGGGACTG
>JAMOOB010000334.1 GCA_027066265.1 Desulfurococcales archaeon | reverse complement strand
AGAAGCTGTGCAGATACCCTTCCTGCAGCACTCTCGGAGAATGGAGAGGATCTGCTCGACGTACTGCTCGACTAGGTCTCTATGTAGCTGGAAGTGGCTAGCTAGCACGGTATCTACGCCGAGAAGCGTTGCTCCGCATATCCTGCAGCGAATCCCACCATTCACATGCTCTACAGCTGGTTCGACTACTGCTAGCACTAGAGGCGCTAAGTACCTAGCGAAGATCTTTGCTCGCCGGATCCTATCGCCATAGCCACACCTCTCTACGAATCTCTGGACATAGCCACGAAGCTTATCTCTCGACAACCCATGCCTCTCTGCAAGCTCCTTAACATTACCAACGCTACCGCTCAACACGAAGTAGTCGTAGATAGCACGAACAACGTTGCCCCTACCAGAGAGCTGAAGCGTTACGAGGTACCGAAGAACCTCCCTAAGACCCATGGTCATCACCTCTTTGCCTGGTTCGTTTTCTTGCGTGGGCATATCGATGAGAATTGGCAGTAGGTGCATTCCCATTCGTATCGAGGTCCTTCGAATCGTAGGAACGTGGCAACGAGTTTCTGCAGCTCTTCGTCGCTGGCGGGGTTGGTGTAGGTGTACTCTGCTACGCGGTCGGGGGTAATGTAGAGGAGTACTCCTTTCGATGCGTTGGCTAGGTTCATGTATATCCTCAGCTGCTGGACGTGGTGTTCGTGTGGTAGATACGCATCGCTTCTCGCGGTCTTGATCTCCACCACGATCTTCTCGTCGTCTTCGTCCGTGGCTAGGATATCGATCCTTCCGCTGAGCCTCACTATCCTGGGAAGATCGTTGAGATCCACGTTGATCCTCTTCTCAACGTCTTTCTCGATCTCTACCTGTCTAAACCCAAGCTCTTCCGCGTAGAGCTTCGCTAGCTGTTGCAGGCCTAGGTGAGCAAGCTTTCCGAGCACGAAGCATCCTCGGAACGTTGCACGCGCTATCTCGGGGTACTTCATGGTGTAGAACCACTTCAGCGGACACGCCACGAGGTAGGAGACCCAGATTGTTAGCGGGTGCTCCCTAACCTTCCTGTAGTGCTCGTCGAACTCGAGTAGCTGGAGCCTTACGAAGAGCTCGGTGAAGCTCGATACCCTACCAACCGACAGCTTCTCGAACTGCTCAACATGCTTCTCCGAGAAGCGTAGGAACCTCATCCTCCCATCCCCAACATCGCTTCGAGAAGGTCTTCAACGAGATCGATGCACCGTGAGCTGGATTCGTTCATCTAGAACCACCCGAAGAACCATCGTCTTCGATCCACCAACGAAGCCTAAGGTTCTCGAGAACACAATCAATGAACCACGTCGGTTTCTCGAAGCGACATGCTTCTATCGAATCGAACGTATCTGGCTCCACAACGATCCTCGTACCATTGGATAGCCTTATCGTCAGCCTACAGGGACCAATCTCAATATCCTTGAC
>JAMOOB010000333.1 GCA_027066265.1 Desulfurococcales archaeon | reverse complement strand
GTCTCCGAACAAGATCTTTCGAGGATGAACGTCTATCTCTAGCGTTGTCTCTACGGTTTTCGTGATCGTTAACAAACGTAGAAGTTCGTTGATCTCCCTATACATATCGTTCAACGTAGTTCTGCATTCGTCTAATCTACGTCTGAGAACGGACGTTGGTATCCCTAGTCTATGCATATCGTCGGTAGCGTCAATCAACTGGTAGAGTATCGTATATGCGGTAAGCAAGCTCTTCGAAGCATTTCTCGCATAGATGAGCGCTGAACGACGATCTCCCATCGATAGTGCTCTACGTGCTTCACTAAGCAAGGTATCGGTTTTGTTGATGTTGTCTACGAGCTGGTTCAGCAACTCGTTGAAACGCTGAAAGATATATCGAAGATTCGAGGGTATGTAGGCTGTTCCAAGTTCTTCAAGTGCTTCCCTAGCTTTTTCGAGATCTAGGCTAGCAATGTTTTCTAACGCAGAAGCGTAGAGTAGGAACAAGAGATTTGGCAAAGGTCTCTCTTCAGGGACTTGGGAAGGATCTACGTGTCTAGGTACGAAATCTGTGGCTAACGCAACGCTTGCAAGCGCTATCAATACGATGATTGCTAATCGTTTCAATGCATTAACACCTCGTACACCCTAAACCCTACGCATGTAAAGAATATCATCAGGAGTAGAACGAATAACCAATCCAACCCAGCTCTGCGAGGCCTTAAGATCGTTTTTACGATCGTGTATTCGAGTACGAAGAATGTTAGGTAGGCATCGATTCTTGTCTCTCCTATGCTCCACAAACCCCATACAGTTAACGTTATTAGCAATGCAAGGATTGTGTTTGCTACGTAGCTTCTATCCAATGCTATTCACCGTCTTCAGAATAGCTATCAAATCGTTGCCTTCTCTACGTTGACGTTCTACCTCGACGATCCTACCAAGAACCTTAGCTGCTATTGCTGCAGAGAACACTGTTTGTAACGCTCCCAGAACTCGTTCCATTCTAGAGAATCCTAGTGCTACGGGGTTCACAAACCTTAGCGCAATACGTTCATCACTAGCGTTGCATTCGACCATGTCTGCGATCCCAAGGGTATCCGTTAGCACGACGTCGATAGCGCTACATACATCGCTCTCCTCTACCGCTGGAAGAGGTATTCTTAGAACGAGGATCTTCCTACCGTCGATGACGTGTATGAGCTTGGAAACGTCGATCTTCTCAATGATCTCTAAGCTAATCTTATCGTTCGATACGTATGCGTAGACAGCTTCGTTTCGCGGAACGTAGACCGCGTAACTTCCAAGAGCTAGTAGTTCGATGAGCTTCTCCAGATTTTCGAAAGCGTCGAGAATCATGCGGATAGCTGATGGAGGTAATCGCGGTTCTTCCGGTGTTAAGAACATTGAGGTACCAACTATTGTCAACCCTATCCACAATGCTAGCAGCGGTACGATGCCTAGGAAGAT
>JAMOOB010000332.1 GCA_027066265.1 Desulfurococcales archaeon | reverse complement strand
AGAAGACGCCGCTGGTGTACGAAGAAGCCGTGTACGCCCTCGCAAGGGCGGAAACGGACGAGCCCGAGGCAATCAACGAAGCGCTGGAGTACCTCAAGCACAAGGGTATACAGATCGATCGAGAAACCTTCGAAAAGCTCGTACACAGAGTGAAGCACGCGTTCTACGACGTAGTAACCAAAGCCAAGAGCAAGCTCCTAGAAGTACTGACGTAAAGTCAAGAAACAACGATGTAGATCCTACCACCACGGTTTTTGCGATTCCTAAATATCCTCGAACGCTTCCTAGCACCGAAAATCCTCGCAATCTCGTTAGCAATCGAGATTGCACGATCCCGCTCTTCAGCTTTCGTCCACATCACTCGTATCACGATCATTGTTTATCACCGTAGGAACACTGGTTCGAAGAAAGTTATGTCGTGGGGCTCTACACTCCCTTTCGGCGACACGATGAAGGTTACAAAGATTTTGCTGGGATACGATGAGTCGAGCTCCCTTAGCAACTCCTTGAACTCCTCCCAAGTTAGCTTCATACCCCGCTTCTGTAGCTCCTTATTCAGCTCCTCGTAGATTCCTTCAAACCACCATACCTCGCTGTTACCTACTAGAACTGGCTCGCCATATCTTCCTGCCAACCTTAGGTAGATCTCTTCGATTAACTTGAATATCTCGTCTTTTTGCATGGTAACCACCCTAACCATCGAGCATCTCCTCCAACAACGCCTTAACTCTGCCACTCGTCTTGATCCCGACAACCTTCTTCACGAGTTCCTGCTCTGGCAACGATATCAGTTCCTCTAGGGTTCTCAGGGTCTTCGACTCTATGCCGAACTCGGTGGCAAGCTTCTTGATCTCCTCGAAGTCGTTCCTAAGCTTCTGCAAGAGTTGCGGTGTTAGTTGCGTCTGCGCGTACTGCTCTATCTTCTCTAGCAACTGCTTCGCCTTCTCCTCTAATTGTTGTTTAACAGCATTAACAATTTCTTTCCTCATGGCATAGAGCTCCTCCTCGACTCTCTTCCTCACCCTCTCGTCGATGTACTCCTCAAGGATCGACATATCTATGGCGAAGGGCAATAACCTTATCCTAACTCTACCAACGATGTCTAGGCTCTCGATCTTCTTCCTAACCTCCTCATCCTTACCGTGTTGTCTAAGGTACTCCCTAACGATGTCTAGGTACTCCTTATAGACCTTGGCACGCTTGTTCGCCAGCACCTCTGGTGGTACCTTGCCCTCCAGCAGGAACTCCTTGAGTTGCTTCTCGTAGATGGCATATTCTTTCTTCAAGGCATCGACGTCCCTGAGGAACTCCGGCACCTTCTCCTTCGGCACTATGTAGCCGAACCCCGCGTCGATGGCGTACCTCTTGAGGATCTGGCAATAGAACTTCCTTGATAACGTACCGAGCTTGTTGTAGAAATACCCCATCACCAGCTTGATTTCTTTAGTTCCGATCTTGATATCCTTGAAGATCTCTGGAAGGTGTGCGTCCAGCAGTGCCTTGCTAGGTAACTGCGAGATCACCAGGAATCCGCGTACAATAACCCTGGGCTTCTCCTCGATCTTCACGGTCTCGGTAATGCTTCCAACACTCGGTAGAATCTCGCTAGGAGCTTCTACAGGGATCTTGAGGTAGAGCGTTGATGCGCGATTTCTGTAACCCGTGTAGTTCTTGGCATACATATGTTTCTGGATCCACGGATTGTCGGGGTAGCGAAACCTTAGTTCCTCAACGAGTTTGCTGGCATACGTTGGTTGCTTGTACCAAGACACCGAGATCCTGACGGCAGTCGCCGTCAGTTTCCGGGCACCGCTCTTGGGCTTGATATCGAGAACGAGGTACCTCTCGTTCTCCTTCTTGATATTAATGTCAACCTCCGTAAGTTCGTAGGATACCACTTCGGTATTGTACAACGGCGAGCCGTCGTATGACGAAATGAAGTTCTTACGCGCATCTTCGGGTAGTTGCTCTAATACGGATTCGATTACGTTCCTAACGTTTTCGGGAATCTTGCTATACTCGCTAGACGAATACTTCTGGATCGTTGGCTTAACGAAGAACGCCTTCGCTACACCATTGCTAATAGCGTTCTTAACGATCTCCTTTTCTTCGCCCTTAACGATCCAACCACCATACGTTCCCCTCGATACGTATACCAAGCCATACTCCTTCTCAGAAATCGGGACGATCAGAACTAGGGATTCTGCGTCGGAGTTGAGATGAAGGACTACATCCTGTGGAGTGAATACGCGGATCATGGTCTCAGCCGTGGTGTAGTAGGTGCTACACCCCTAAAAAACCTTTTATCAAATCGTCCAGGATCATGAACAACGCTAGAAGGAGTAGCGCTATGTATACCAGCTCGAGGCTGTTCGTAGCGAATCCGTAGATGAAGATAGTGGTGCAGAGGATCGTCGTGGCGATGACGTAGATCTCGAACAGCTTTCTTCGATCCACGCTACGCCTCCTCGCTCGGATCGAGCTCTAGATCGAGCAAGGTGCGTTCCCGGTTCCGACGCTTCTCGCTACGGAGTTCCGATCTCCACGGTCGTCGCTCGACCGCGGCTAGGAAGATGCTACACGTGTAGTGCTGTACCGTTAAACACCTTTCCGGCACGGTGTAGACATCCGACGGCTTCTTCAACGACGGCGCGTAGCAGACACCGTTGCGGTAGAACGGGCATGGGTCGCGGTACTGCGGAACGTCTAGAAGCGTAGGAAGCTCGTATATGCGCACCATCGTCACCACCCGAGAGCTCAGAGATCGTCCTCCATCGCCTCGGGGAAGTACATGTCGATCATGGTCTGGACAAGATCCGACATCTGGCTCTCCAACTCGTCGAGCTTCCTCAGAATCGCTTCCAGATCCTCGTCCACCGGCACCGCCTCGCGATCCCTGGATCGAAGACCCTCGCCACTGATCACGATCACCCTATCGCCCGCCAGCATCGCTACGATGGGGTGCGGCGACGTTACTCCGTGCCTCTCCAACACCTTGCGGAGGAACTCCGTGTACTCGGGCTCCGCATCGAGCACCAGAACGTGCTTCCTAGTCCTAACCACCTCCCCGGTTTCAAGGTTCCCGTAGACGAACTCCATGCAATCACCTCCCAACGTAGTCGAGCAACGTTCGTTGTCTCGGATCCTCCTTCTTCGCGAAGCCGTAGCAAGAACCCACGTAGTGCGTGACCGGTCTATTGAAGTAGTTGCACCATCCAAGGATCCGAACCTCCTCGCTAACACCGTGCTTCTCCAACCACTCGTTAACCTTCTCGAGAAGCTCGTCATCCATCTGCTCGAGAGGTACGAAATGCAAACACTTTCTACAATCGGCTCTAACCATCTGCAGCACCCAAGAACCGCGCCGTGCAAGCTCATCCTCTTCTCCTTACGAACTTGGTTGCGAAGTGTCTTGCCAACAAGTCTAGGGTCAGCGACTTGATCTCGTTGCCATCATCAACGATCTTGTAGCCGTACATCTTGTTGTATTGACAGCGCTTGACCGAGCCAACGAACTGCTCGTACGCTTCAGCTACGGTGTGTAGCATCGCTATCAGGTTGCGCCGACACGAAGACTTCGACGATAGGAGGTGCTGCTTCAGCGCCTTTGCCGACTCGAAGCACCTTCCACACACGGGGCAACAGTGTCTAGAGATAGCGTTCCTATCAACGAAAGCTTCCAGAAACGCTTCCGTCGAAGCGAACTTGTGCGGCACGGTCTTTCCGAAGATCCACGCCTCGATAACGTTGAGGAACCTGTCGATTATCCTCATCGCTTCATCACCTCGACCAGGATCCTACGAACCTCCGGCGAAGCGCTATCTTCGTCGGGGACGTACACCATGGATCCTATAGCATCGTTAAGCCTGTTCAGCGCCTCGCTGAGAAGCTGCTCCGCGGCAACGACCTCGTCCTTCCACACCACGTCGTCCGGGATGTACGTCCGTGCGAGTGCTACGCATAGAACGGCGGCTCGTAGATACGCTCTCGCGGAAAGTAATCTGTGCAAGCGTTTCACGTCGGGGGTCGTCATGGGGATCGCCGAGTGTTTTAACAAATCGGAGCTAATTAAACGTTCTTAAAGTAGAACCTGCTACACGAAGCAGGAAAAGAGGGTCTAGCACCGTCGATGAACGAAGCGTTTGGAGCGGAGCCTCGCGACGACGTGGCTAAGGGCTAGCGGTACCGTAGCGCCGACGACGGCTCCCACCATCGTCGCGACGATGTAGAGCATCGGTGGTTGGAGGATCTCGCTCCACGCGAAGACCACGGCGCACACCTCTCTACTACCTATACTCGGTAGTAGTAGATTATAGGTAGAGCAACGTTGCGACGTTGAAGGGTACGGGGTTCGTCGATGCGTTGTAGACGAACCACCTAGCGCGCTTCCCATCGGTGACACGGTACGTTGGATCGGCTCCCTCGACGAGCTTGGGCGATACGAAGTACTTCGCGGAGACGGGGACGTAGCTCCCCACGACGATGACGAGGCTCTTCTCCTTCCCGACGCGCTTGATCGCTGGTCCGAGAAGCTTCGAAGCTCCGTCGAAGCGGAGCTCGTAGACGTTGCCACTACGGCTGATCACCTTGACCCTGCCCTTGCCGTGCCTGATCTTAGCATCGACGAACGCCAAGATGGGAGGCTTCTCGTAGAGAGCGATGAGGAAGAGCTTGGTGTAGTAGCTACTACACCTCGAGGTATCGACGAGGGGGAACAGCGTCGCTACGCGGACGAGGTGGCGAAGAAAATCCTTGAACGAGGCGCTCCGGATCGAAACGAGCTTCGAGGGATCTACGATCCTTCCCAGCTCCTCCATCAACGCTTCTACGCGTCTAGATGGCTGGACGTACGTCCTCTGCTTCACCATGCTCGTCACGTTACTCTACCTCCTCGAGTAGCTTGGATAGCGGTTCCCAGGAGAAGGACGTGGGAATGTCCTCGAACACGTAGCGGAACAGCTTCCGGTTCAGTTTGAGGTACGTCTCCAGCTCTTCGCTCCCTAGATGCTCCATGTTCGACGCATAGAAGACGAGGTTCGACCTAAGATCGTCGGGTAGGGGACACCACGAAGCAACGCCCTTCAACAGCTTCGCAACGATCCTACCGTTCAGAGGCGTGCCGTACTTCATGTAGCGATAGAACATCTTCACCAACACCGAGTAAGCCTGCAGACACCTACTTAGATCCATGTTCTCCCCCGCCGAGAGAAGCATCTAACGGCTATATATCTCGCAACGAGGAAGCGTAGAAAGGGAAGGAGTTGAAAAACGTGTTTGGGACGGGGATCGGATGCGGGTTCAGACGCTAGCTAGCGTAGACGGTGAACACTTCGCTGAACGCGGTAGCTTCCTCGGTCGTTACCTTGACGTAGTACGTCTTGCCATCCTGTAGCGCCGTGGTCGTTATCTGCACCGAGCCTACCTTCCCCGGCGCTATCTCTACGTTCTGACCAGACACGTCGATAGCGTCGACGAGCTTGTCGGTCTCGGCGTCGTAGATGTAGACGTACATCAGCTTCACGGTGGTCTTGCCAGCGTTCCTCACGTAGATCGTTAGCGTCCACTGGTTGTTGGTCGCGTCGTAGCTGTACTTAATGCCCTCGACCGTGATAGCCTCCTTGCCAACGGTACCGGTCTCGGATAGCGACTTGCTAGCCATCGAGTGTAGCCATGTCCAGATCAGCACGCCGGCGGCTACCGCGATGATGATCAGTAGCACCGTCGCTACGATTGGAGAGATGCCCTTCATGCTCCACACCTTCGCGATCTCTGCACGGTTTAACAAATTATATACCTTGCGCTCGACACCACGAGCCCCGCACCTTAAGGGATCGCCACGGATCAGAACAACGATGGTGAGCATCCGTGAGGATCCACGTCCTCAAACCACACGCGCTTCAGCTCGCGAGATCCTGGACAAGGCTCGTATCGACGATCGCGAGGCTTAGTGAAGGTTATGGCTACGAGATCGCGGCGGCGTGACACGATTTGAGAAAACTTTTTGTATTTTCGAAACGTTGCATCGCTTCGGTGAAAGCATGTCGTTCATGAGGAGAGTGGCGTGCGCGATCCTGGGGTTCCTAGCCCTAGCAACGCTTGTATACATCTTCGTCGAGATCGAAGCCCTTGCACTAAGTTACCGCTCTGCAAGTACCTCGATTGCGGGGATCCTTGCGTGGGGCGTAGGCTTCGGAGTCTCGATCCTCGCCTTCCTCGCGTTCTCGATAGTCTTCTCGTTGCTCGTATCGATGATCTACGTCGCTCTTAGAAGGATCTGATCCCCGTCTTTTTCTCCGTGCTTCGTTCGCTCGGTTGCGAGCATCTATATATCTCTCGCACGCTTCTTTCGCTCGGGTGCCTGTATGCAACCGAGGTTCGTGGATCTGCTACTCGTAGTAGTGCTCATGGCGCTGGGGCTCGTGAGCGGGATAGTGACGCTAGCAATGATATTCACGTCGAAGACGCTGGACTTCGCCGTGGTGCTCGGAGCGCTGATATCGATAGGATTGCTACTGTCCGCGTACGGCATCTGGTACGGCAAGACATGGGGCTATATCGCGGCTCTCGGCTTCACCACCATCTCGCTCATCGGCAACATACTGATAGGATCCACACTCGGCGCCGTCCTCGACGCGTTGCTAGCCGCAATCGCACTCTACGCACTCCTAACCAGGTCAAGGCTCAAGCTACCGCTAGCACCGAGCGCCAAGCCAGCCACACCACCACCAACCACCCCCATAGCACTAGCCTACGCCGAGCCCAGGCGAAGATTCGTCAGAAGGAGGAGGTGAAGATAATACGCGAGAAGCAGAGAAACGCTTCGCGGTGAGACCATGAGGTTCGTGCATCTTAGACACCAAGCATTTGGCGAGGAACCCGTTCAGATTGATCAGTGCATCAAGGCTATCGGGGATGCTATCAGGACGGTTGCCGATGCATGGTACTGGCTCGATAACGCGGAGAAGAGTCTCGAGGTTCTCGATAACTACTTGAAGGAGTACCACGAAGCTCCCGACAAAAGGAGCGTTGCACCGAAGCTACGGAGCGAGTATAGCAGTACTAGGAACTACCTGGAGTACCTCAAGACAGGGTTACAGAATCTTGCGAAGGCTCTCGAAGAGGTCGCTAGAAAATGTGGTTACAGAGCGAAGCTCGTCGAGGATGCTGTGAAGGAGCTCGAGTTCCGCGCCAACGACATCGATAGGTTGCTGAAGCTACTCGACGAAGCATACGAGAAGAAGGATCCGAGCAAGCTCTCCAGCGTTGAATGGACTCTGAAGCACGACGTACCGTACACGATCAGGGACAAGACATCGAAGCTCGCGTTCATCGTGAGTGGCATAGCTTCGAAGCTGAGGAGAGGGATCCGGATCTCCGCATAGCGAAAACAAGTCTTTTTCACGTTCTCTTCACGTAGCCACTTCTCCCGGTTCGAACCCTCTTGGTGACGCTGGTTACCGCGACTAGGGTTGCTATAGCTACGAGCATCGTTATCAGCTTCGCTACGTCGATCGGCGGCACGGGTACGGGGATCGGGCTAGTCGTGGTTCTCGGTGTGTAGATCCTGCTACTCGTCTCGTGCTTCTCGAGCTTCAGCTCGACGTAGCTCGGCGCAACCGTTGAAACGCTCGCGTTAACGTTCGCGGATCCCATCGATGGTGGTGCCACGGCTTCGAGATCCGCGGTCTCGAGCTTGATCGCGGTGTCGAAGACCGTGTGTTGGGTAGGTAGGTACGCTATCAACGCTCTCTCCATCGCTCCGCTCCACGCTACGCCCGGAACGACGAGCCTATCCGTTCCGGCTACGAACCTCACGATCCTCGGCGTAGCGATGTCGAAGCTCGTGCTGGAGAGCTTCAGAACCTTCTCTAGGCGACCACCGTACGCATCGATGAATAGCACCAGCATCGAGTAGCTTCCGAAGCCGTTGG
>JAMOOB010000331.1 GCA_027066265.1 Desulfurococcales archaeon | reverse complement strand
TCGATGCTCTAGGCATTAACTACTCTGAAGAGATTCGTAGATTCTTCGAACAGCGTGTGAGAGAAGAGAAAGCGAAGAGGTTGATTAAGGAGATCGAGGAGATCGCTAAGAGTATTCCTAGGATCAGCGGTAATCTCGCCATCGAGATGATTGGAGAGGATAGGGATCGTGGTTAGGAAGGTAGTTGTGGATAGCAACGTATTCGTTAAGTGGTTCGTACCCGAAGACTACCACGAGGATGTAGCTCGGCTTAGGGACGACTGTATCTATGGACGTGTAGAGGTCTACGCACCGAGTTTTGCAGTCGTAGAGTTCTGCAACGCTCTTAGGAAGTACGTCGAGCGTGGATACCTAGATCGCGAGAAAGCTCTACGAATACAATCGCTCTTCTTCGAGATAGGTGCAAAGCTCGTTCCGATAGATAGGGATCTCGCTAAGGAAGCTCTCGAGTACGGTGTTGAGCACCACGTATCGGTATACGATGCTTGCTACACTGTGTTGGCTCGTAGACTAGGTTGCTCGTTCTATACGGTCGACGAGAAGCTTCTATCCATCGTGGGAAGGGTAGAACCTCTAGCGAAGCACGTGAAGGACTATCCCCATCAACTCGATTCATGACCGCGTTCTCTTAGGTATCAACGCTACGAAGAAATCGTTTACGTTGGTACCGGTGTAGCCCGTAATGATTGCTCTACCAAGCTTCGAGAAGAAGGTGTAGCTATCGTTGTTCTCCAGGAACTTTCTCGGATCCAAACCCTTTTCCCTAGCTTCTCTAGCCGTAGATCCATCGACGATGGCTCCCGCTGCTGGGCTAACACCATCGATACCATCGCTACCAGCGCAGAGCGCTACGATCGGAAGGTTCTCGATCTCGATTGCGAGGGATAGACACATCTCCTGATTCCTACCGCCGACGCCCTTCCCCTTCACCGTAACCGTAGTCTCTCCACCAGCTAGCACGGCTGCTGGCGGTTCTACTGGTTTCCCTAGGTATGCAACGCTCCTTAGAATCGATGCGAGTACCTTGCCAACCTCCCTAGCTTCGCCAACGAGGTAGGGTGTGAGAATCATCGTCTCGAAGCCTCTGGACCGTAGGTAGCTAGCCATGGCTTCGAGGCTCGCAGTATTGCTCGCAACGATGATGTTCAGAACCTTTTCCAGTACCGGGTCTCCGGGCTTCACGGTCTCCTCGATCTGTCCACGAACACCGTTCTCCACCACTCTCCTAATGCTTGGTGGAAGCTCGTTCCAGAGACCGTACCTCTGCAGAATCTCGATCACGTCTCTAAACGTCGTGGGATCGGGTGCGGTGGGTCCCGAAGCGATGGTATCGATCCTATCCCCAACAACGTCGCTAACGATCAGCGTAACCACGTTCCTAGCCCTGACGTACCTAAGCAGCTTGCCTCCCTTCACCTTGGATAGGTGTTTCCTAACAGCGTTCAGCTCG
>JAMOOB010000330.1 GCA_027066265.1 Desulfurococcales archaeon | reverse complement strand
CACTCCATAGGAGTTCGGTGTAGTGCTGTGGAAGCTGATCGTACGGAAGATCTATCTCGTGTAGACCATTCCAATCGACTGAACTGATAACGTATATCGGCACGAACGATATTTCAGGCCATACAACGTGCCATCTACAGCCTTCGGAATCTACAACGTATCGATACCTTAAATGCACAACAAGACCATCGCCAAGATAGTACAGAGTTGTAGGCGCTACTAAGTATGCACGACCTGTTTTCATTTGATCAATAAAGTTAGTATATATCTCCAGAGTTCCGAACTCGCTCGTGTATATCGGTATACCGAACAACGATATTCCGGAATATTCGTACGTGAACTGAGCTGAAGCTAGCGAACCTCCAAGTGCAAGGTGACCATCTAGCACATTGTCTTGGAAGAAGTATACCGCTACGCCTAGCCATGGCATTTCAAAGGTATATATAGGTCCGTTTGGTACGGGGGTTGGGTACCACGTAGGTACGTATCCTCCGCAATCTTGTGCTAATTTCACTATTACTTGTTGCATTGAAAGCAATCCTATTCCGAGTTTCCTCGCTGTGAAATTCAGAGCCTGGTCTTTAGAGTAGTGATCAGCATTAAGGTAATATCGCTTAGAGTATCTCGTTGCAAATACGTACCATAGACACGAAGCATAGTTTCTATCGGTGTCATAGAGCCTCTCGAACCAGTTCTGTGGAGGTGTATACCTCGAGTTGTAGAGATACCAATCGAATACCTCTTCCTTGTATAGAGGACAAGATCTTGGACTTACCAACGTGCTTAGGTTGGATGATGTTCGTTCTCTGCTAGGTTTTCCTACGATGAGTAGACCGTTCTCATCTCTACTAACTTCCAGTCCCTGCTTCTTCAAGTTCTTCTCTAGCGCTTCATCGATTTGCCAACCATAAACAGTTCCGCATACGAGGTTCTTGCTCGTTACAACGAATACAGCTCCTTTCCTTATCATTGCTAGAGGATCTTCGAAAACCTTCGTAAGAGCCTTTCTGATATCGGGTTCGTGTTGTAGATACCATTCCCTAGCTCCTAGATGAGCATGACAAATCTTCTCGGTGTCGTTGGGTCCGTAGAGGAAGAGTGTTACGCTTATCGTTGGTAGCTCAACAGCGTAGCCTTTCCTAGCTAGCGTGCTGAGCTCTCTAGCATGCTTCTCCATACGCTCAACAGCGTTCCTAGGTATGGCTATCGATATCACTACGGGTTTACCTTTCTTTACCGAGGCTACGTGAAGTACACTGATATCTCTACGAAGCACGACGTCTCCGTACGTAAAGTACGCGACTCCGAAGCCAGCGTAGTCCTTCCCAATGACCTTGGAGATGCTTGGATCTAGAACAACGTCAACTTCGTAAGGCTTTGGAACAACGAGCATCGTCCCTCTCGAGGAGATGCATAGTCCCATGGTTACGAAGATCGATAGAACGATTACCGACGCAATT
>JAMOOB010000329.1 GCA_027066265.1 Desulfurococcales archaeon | reverse complement strand
ACGATGTCCGTTGTACACATCAACGAAACGGAAGCAATGCTTAGCACAGTTCGAGAACTCTTGAGGGAGCTCTGCATCGATCCATTCAAGACCAGGGAAGGTGCGAGCCATGACAACCGTTGACATTGTAAAGGCGATAGAAGAAGTTATGCGGTTCATCGAGAACACTAACGGCAACGTCGAGCTAGCGAGATCGATAGTTAGATGCGCTAACAACGATCAGTGTCTCGAGAAAGCGGTAGAAATCGCCGAGGGCATTAGGCAGATCGTTGCGGATAAGAGCAATGTGATTACCCTGACAGCGCTTACAAGAATATTGTCGAGCATGATAGATCCCGTAACCGCGAGCATCCTCGATATTATATTGCTCGACTTCCTTCCACCGATACCGATAGACTTCCATCCCTTCGCAAACTACGGACTAACCTATCTGTTGATGCTCAACGTAGTCACGACCGAGCTCGAGAACCGTAGCGAAGTCGATAACGTAGAAAAAGAGATCAGAAAGAGACTCAGCGGTGATGCTGTACCGGATCTGCTCGCTGTATCAATGGTTCACCTAGGGCTCTCGATCTACGTCTCGGCGCATTTCGGTAGAATAACTGTGCCATTGATCTCGTTGCTTCTCGGCTTCTATGCGAATAGAAACGATTCGCTCATCAATATAATTACGGTGCTCAGAAGAACCAAGGTTATTGGCAGGGACTCGGAGTTCAAGAAGATCCTCGACGAGTCCAGGTACCGTCTCCACGGCGGCTAAGTACATACTCAATCTCTTTTTTCCACGGGGATCCACATGCGCATGATGATCGTAACTCGCCTCGTCATATTATCAACTTCATGAACGTTTTAGCGATGTTACGGATTATCGCAAAACATGCGTCACCATCGAAATAGCGCAACACGTAAATTCGGTTCGAATTGTTTTCTCACGGGGAGTGTAGATGAGCAATCTCTTCGCGACATACATACTTGCTCCATTCGATGGGCCACTGATGCAACTCATTATTTCGGTAACCGACGAGATCATCGACGTTCAGCTAAGGCCCTTGGGAACTCAGGGCGTTAGCGTTAGCTACTACCTAAACATGGAATCGGGAAGAGAATCCGTGTATCTAGACTTCGGCGAGACGGTGTCGAGCAACAACGATAGCGTTATCGAGTTCATACTCGATCTAATCGAAATGGTAGCGAAGTACTCGATCGTAGTACAAGAATTTGTAGAGGAATACTAACATCGAGCAACACAAGTTTGCCGAAAAGTTGCATAATAATGGGAAAGCCGGGCATATTGCCATGTCTTCGCTCATTATCGAAGAAAACTGTAATGATTCTTAACAATCTTTTTGTTGTTTCACGGGGATTGTTATGAATGTTCAGAACATGTTTCGGTTCATCGATGTTAACGTGTTTATGATGCGCCAGTATCATTTCCTTGATTTCATGATGATATTTGCTAGCGATAGCGAGATCGAAGAATTGTTAAATAGTGGAAGGATTGTGGAGGCCGTTACAAAATGTAGTGAATCGAACAGTAAATGCCTTACTCTATCGATGGTTAAGTACGGAAACATGGAGCCGAAGCATATCAACGTATTCAGGTCCTACAGAACGGTTTGGATAACCGGCACTAGATTTTCACTAAGTTGGAGCTCTAGAGTTGTAAGGTGGTTCGCCCGAGTCAACTATGATAAGAATGTATATGTTTGGAAATACCTATCTCCGAAGTTCATAACGTTGCAGAAGGTTACCGTTCCGCTGATCTCTGGACACGAGGTTACCGTTGATATACCATACATCAGGAGCGACATATCTTTGCTCGAGAATACCGTGCCCTTGCTAGAGCTCTGTTTAGCAGTTGTTGATAGCGGTATTCAACTACCTAGATCCTCGTTTGAATCCACAATTCGCTACCTGAATAAGATGATCAACGAAATGATTATTGC
This sequence comes from Desulfurococcales archaeon, assembly GCA_027066265.1. Classification (GTDB taxonomy): domain Archaea; phylum Thermoproteota; class Thermoprotei_A; order Sulfolobales; family Ignisphaeraceae; genus JAADCV01. Next base: position 6,084 of record JAMOOB010000329.1, on the reverse strand, counting down.
ACTTATTGCAAACTCGTGCTATGGCATACGGTTACGAACGACATATTCATGGATTAGAGAAATGATTATCGCATCGATGAACTCTTTGCTCACGGTCTTCGACAAGAACTATTTCTACTCTCCGTAACCGTTTTCACGGGGGTTCGAATGTCGTCCTTTGTTCTGGACATGATTACGGTGTTGGGAGGTGATCGAAAGCTTGCTACGGATATCCTGGAATGCATATCGTCCAATCCATGTCTTGAGCAAGTAAGCAAACAGCTTGATAGGTTCGTAGAGCTGACCAAGAACAACGAAGCTATGAATGTCTTTGCTGCTGCGCTGAGAGTCTTGTCGGAGTTGATAGATCCTATCACGGCATACGTTCTCGAGATCTACGTCGATTTGACTGCCCCCGTACCGAAGCCGATACTCCCCCTATCGTTCTTCGGATCCACGTTTCTATCGGTTCTCAACGCATCGATAGCAGAGAAGGAGTTCGGCAACGATGTTAAGAGGATCGAGGATACCATACGAAGGAACCTCTCCGGCGATCGTGTGATAGACATCCTCACGCTTACATCGTTGCTAGTAACGGCATCGATAATAATCGCCAGGAACGTGGATCCATCCATCCCAACACCAGCGCATCCAGGATTAGCACTAGCTCTCTATACAACAAAGGATAGCCTCACACACGTAGCTGTCGCGCTCAAGAAGCTCAACGTGTTCATCGAGCAAGAGAAGCTGAAGAGGTTAGAGAAAAACCTCGAGAACTCAAGGAGGTACCAACTCGTTGGAGGATAGCCCCTTTTTCCACGGGGATCCCTATGGAGATCCGAATCGAACCATGCAGTAGGTGTATCCATCGCGTCGTGTGCTACAAGTATCTAGCTCTATCGAAGACTCTGAGCAACATTGCTGTAAAGAAAGAGGTCGTACAGCTAGCGAAAGACCTCGAGAAAGCGTTGCGCGAGAACCTACCTAAGAACGAAGTTACCGAAATAAGTCTCGTTCTACGCGTATCATGCAACTTCTTCAAGGACACAAACCAGTTCGGTGAGGCTCAATGAAGAACTACGATTCTCGATCGCTCAGCAAGGTAGCTGAAGATCTTCGAAACATTAGGAAGGAGATCGAGCACCTCGCCAACATGCTCTACAGCGCATGGCTCGATATAGCCCATAGAGAACCTATGATAATCGTCTTAACGGATATAGCCGAGAGGCTCGTAAAAATAGCGAAAGAGTTGAAAAGAATCGAGGAAGCTATGCAGAGCAAAAACTAAACTCTTTTCGCGTTTACGGAGATTCGCCATGAGGGTTCTAAGGGCTACCTACATTCTAGCCACTCCAACAGGATCCATACTGATGGTCGATCTATGCATGGAGGAGGATAAGGAGGGATACACCATATCCATCACGGTGGAACCGATGAGTATCAAAGGACTGAGCCTGTTCTACTACCTAAACACCTTCGGCGATCAAGAGTTTGTAAGCATCGACTTCGGCGTCACGAAGACATCGAAGAGCAGGAAAGTCATAGAGCTCGTTCTGGACACAATAAGGGATATACTACAACAATCGATAGTGCTAGCCGAGGATGTTAAAGAATCCGAGCTAGAGATGTAGATACCACGATCATAAATCTTTTTCGCTTCGACCACGGAGTTCTCATCGTTGTCGGATCTTCTATTTCGCATCCTGCCACGACTAATTGTTTCGTTGATAATTACGGGGGGTCTTTATGGTTCGAATTACTCAGATCAGGCTCATTGATCGTCTTCTCCTAATCGGTCCGCCGGGAATCGGTAAAACGGAACACGTTCGTTACTTAGCTGAGCAAGAAGCGAAGAAACTGGGCAAGATATTCGTCGATGTTCGTAGGGATCTTAAGAGACGCCCAGAACTGGTTCGAGAAATACAGCAAAATCCTGAGAAATTCTACCTATATTGGAGAATCGTGGTACCACATGTGTTTCCAGAAGACCTATCGTTCCCGCTGAAGGTAGAGGATGTGCTGAAGTATGTGCAATTCATTGCACCGCGCGAGCTCATGCTGTTTACCATCCCTGACATCTACGGCGTCATGTATCTCGATGAAATTACTAACGTTGCTCGAAAAGACCAAGAATCAATGACATTCTCGTGGATCAACGAGAAAGAGATAGCATGGTCGTTGCAGATCAGCGACAATGTTAAGATCGTTGCTGCTGGCAATCCGCCAGAAGTATCATCGGTTGCATCAACGTTGTCAGCACCGTTGATAAACAGAATGATCAGGGTCTACGTCGAACCGCCGACTGTTGAGGAATGGATCGATTACATGACGACGCGCTACGGCGATTCCTGGAACCGAAGAACGGCGGCGTTCCTGATGATGTTCAGGGACTCGCTGTACAAGCCTCCTAAGGACGTTAGCACGTTGGACAGTTTTCCGACGCCGAGGTCGTGAACGAGGCTAGCGCTATTGCTAAGGAATGAATTGCAAGACGCCCCAAGGGAGTTCGTCGAAGCTGTAATCCTTGGCTGTGTTGGAGATGAGGTCGGAGCGAAGTTTGTGACGTTCATCGTGAAGAAGGTACCAAAGCCCGAGGAAGTAATTGATAACCCAGAGATTCTCGGCAACCTGGATATCGAGGTGCAATACCTTGCTATGTCTGCTGTGGCTGAGAACATCGAAATGGTGTTGAAGAAGGGTGAAAGGCTGTTCGATTACCTCGATAGAACCAACCGCGATCTCGTCATATTGTTGTTCTACCTAACGCCGAAGCAGTACCGTAAGCAATTGCTATTGTCATTCCGTCAGTACTTCGAGAACGCCGTGAGGGACGCCGTTGCATTCATCTAACCTTTTCCACGGGGATCACCATGAAGATCCTCGTCGTGCTCGAACCCGGTACGCTGGATACCAAAATCTTGGAGTGTCGCGAGGGAGAGGAAAGGTGTAGAAAGGTCGTCGATGCGATAATGACGGCGTTGTTCCCGTTTCTTGAACCCAAAATAATCGACAGCGAGCGGTAACCATTCAATTCTTTTTCCACGGGGGATTCGCATGTCTATAAACGAAATAGTTGCGAAAAACATGCGATACGAAGTGGTGCTGAACGGTATCGTTGAGTACAACGTTGAGCCATGTAATGATTCGGTAGAGACGCTGAAGAAGATCATCTACGAATTCTATAGAATGCATTCCGAGAAAAGTATTGATGTCGCAGATATGGAGATCGTTCACCGCGTCGAGATCCGGAAGGGTAACATATGTATTATATGCATAATCCTGAGGATAGGAATGCATGTATTTGCGGGAATGTTACTGATCGATGAATCAAGGAAGAGGGTAGCAAAGATAGTTGGTTTAACGAATAACGTACTGATCAAATGCATCGAGTTCGATGTCCTTTCGTGCGGAGCCATCAAGGTAGCTCTATACAATCGATCAACGTAGCTTCTCGGTTCTAGAAATCATCTGAAATATTCATCTACGATCGGCACGTTTCAGAGGATAGGATCGAAGTCTATAGGATAATACCCTCATTTTTCACGGGGGATCCTATATGCGTAGATCTACCTATCTCGAAATCGTGAAGTCCGTGAATCAGGTTCTGAGCTATCTAGACGAATCAGAGTATAGAAAATGTGAAGCAAGGATCTACGTTCTGTCGTATCCATCTAAGTACACTACGAAGGCTATCCTACCAAGGTTGTTCTCTGATGTTCTAGGATTGCCACTAGCTGTATGGATCTTCGACGTGATTCGCGAAAACGGTCGCGATCCTAGCGAGGTAAATAGGTTCGAATGGTTGCTGAAAACCCTCGAGCTCTCCGATGAGACTGAGTACATAGTTATTCTATGGATCGTTGTTCGACACCCAACCGAAGAAACTATCTCGAAACTGCTTCAACATGGCTTGAAGATGAGGGATCACGGCGAGAAGAAGGTGTTCATAGGGATCTGGTCTGTTGACAACATACGTATTGAAACGGTGTTGTACGACATAGAGAAGTACGTGAAGTACCTAATCGACGAGATCAAATCCATTGTTGCACAAGCATCCTAGGTTAACGCAATAACCCGCGTGTCGCAGGTAGATCCCTTTTGCTCGGAGAATGAACCACCGTTTTCCACGGGGGTCTGAATGAATCCCGTTCCAGTTATTGCATTCGCAGACAAGTCTCGCACAACTATCCAGATACTGAATGCCTTGATTAGGAAGGGTCTCGCAAAGGAAATCTACGTGATATACGGCAACATGAACGAGCATTCGTTCGCTAAGGATATATGCGACGAATCGTCCCGAAACGGTGTTAGATGCATTGTTATGGATCTCGAATCTGCACTTGATTCGCTAACGATGTTCAACGACGTTATCGTAATCACGAAGGGTAAGGCAATCGAAGTCTTTGGAATAGCCTACAACCTCGGACGAGCCGGAACCAACGTCTTGATTGCGTCATATAACCCGAACAACGATAAGGTTAGCCTTGTAAGTGCCAGGACGCTGAGGCTCGTAGCCAAGCTCTAGATAGCGATATATATAATCTTCGCAGATCGAGTATATATCGGTGAGAAAGAATGGTAAAGCTAGTACGTTCAAAGATATTCATGGCAAACGTCGACATGAACCACGCCAGATACCTCAAAGACATCGAGGAGTTCTACAAGCAACTCAAGGGCATTGAAGGCGAGGTTGGATGCACCGAGTTGCTGAGGTGGATGATAAGGGTTCTATGGATCATGATAGTGTACCGAAGGGACGACTTCGAGAAGATGTGTAGAGAATTGGTAAAGCGAGGAATCATCTAGCCGAGGTTAGTATGCTCTATGGAACGCAAGGAAACGATTGCTTATTGCAAAGAGCTTTCGAACCGAATTTAGCCTTTTCTCCAACCTATCTTTTTCACGGGGATTCCTCATGCCTTCGTCGAAGAACAAGAAATCGATTATGAGAACGTTATGTATTCGAGTTCCTCCGGCGTACATCGCTCTCGTCGATGAACTCGTTAGGCGTGGTCGGTACAAGACTCGTTCAGATTTCGTTAGGGAAGCTCTAAGGAAATTGCTGAGGGAAGAGCTGATGTTGGAGAACGTCATCGATGCTATCGATAGAGCACCTATTACGGTCGAGCGAAGTACGCAAGGTGTCAAGGTAATCGAGCTCGAGGGATGAGGTCTTGCCTCTTCTAGACGTTGTTGAGTATCTCGTGATCAAGAAGCTTGCCTCGCTCGACGAAATCGTTAAGGCGATGTACGATTACTTTACCAACAGCGCTAGCCCGTCAACCGTAGCCAGGAAGCATGGATTGTCAAAGCACGCCGTTCGAGGCTATAGCGGTAGACTCATAGAAAAAGCTGGCGGTTTCCATCGCGCCGTAGCGATGGTTAAGAAAGTTGCTCCGATAATCATGGAGCTCGTGCCATCAATAATCGAAAGAAATGGAAGCATCGCTAGATGTACGCTGTGCGGCGAAAAGCTGTGGAACGACGTGGCAGTTCTAACAATGCACATCAAGCACCGTCATCCCAACATAGTTGAGCGCTATACGAACATGGTTATAAACAGGATTCGCGAATCGATCCGAGCATCAACGTAGTTTTTTCTTTGCGTTTGCACGGGGATTTTCCATGCGCATCGTTGGCTTGAAATCCGTGGATAAGTACATCCTCAATATTAACAGCGACGATGTTTCGCACCGAGACTTGCTGAGATTCATACGAGCGCTAGCAAGGTTCGTAGAGCGCTACGCGTTCTGCATCACAGCAATGGAGATAGATATCGCGTTGGGGAGCCGTGCCCATGTTACCGGATCCATTACGATCAGGGGAATCGAACCAGATATACCGAGCGAGCTACGTAGATTCATCACATCGATCGAATCCGATCAGATCCTCGAAGTATATACTGACCTACAATCCATCACCGAGGACTCGTACTATTGGCAAGTATGCGTCTACGCTCCTCCACACACGATACCACCAAGGAGCGAACTCGAGAAGCAGTTCTTTCTATCAGCATACGAATCGATTCGTTACGTGTCCGTGCCCGGCAACGCAAAGCTATGCGTGATATCTTTCACGAACCTGCACGACGTAGTCGAGAAGCTC
>JAMOOB010000328.1 GCA_027066265.1 Desulfurococcales archaeon | reverse complement strand
CCGTGGAAGCACCTAAGCTACGAACCGTTGTCGGCGGTGAGGAGGTTGGTAGGTGCGATGCATGTGGATTGATCTCGATGGGTAGTAGATGTGCTTTCTGTAGAGCTACGGAAAAAGCGTTTGGTAAAGCCCTCGGTAGGGAGGTACGTAGTTTCTTCGCAACGCTAGCTCCTACCGCTTAGCAGATCGATTACGTACTCGAGGGTTAGCAACGCGAAGAGTGCTGCGTACACCGGCTTGCCCTCCGATAACCCGTCGGTTAGGAGTAGGTACGCGAATAGTCCAGCTAGTGCAGCTCGGACGAAGGTAGCTACTATTCCCGTAGCCCAGCTCTAGCAATCTTCATAGCTAACCACCTCGTGTGGGAGAGGGAACGTATTGAATGTGTTCTCCGAGATACGATCTGGGAAGAAAGCTTATAAAGATTTCTCTACGGGTTCGACGAGGATCTTCATAGCGATGCCTCGGCTCAGCGTAACGATGGTTTCTCGGAACCGAATCACGACGATCCTACGATCGTTGAACACGATCTCGAGCTCGGTACCGGGGGTTAGACCCATCTGGAGCAACCGTGTCTTGAGTCCTCGACCAGCGTAGATCTCGACGACTCTAGCTCTCGACTGGGGTGGTAGATCTATCAACGGTACCATGGATGGTCACCACGTTGATCGTTGCTCTACGCCGTTCTGCGTCTCCTACCAAACCCAGTCTTAATCCTGTACTGTATCCTTGCAAGGGTCTCCATGGAGAGCATCCTCGATGCTACCACTATCAGCACCGCCGTAGCCGCTATCGATACCGCTATGCCTGGCACCACGTCGTTCATCCACGTACCTAGGATCGCTAGCTTGGTTATCAACGCGGTCTGCACCAACGGTATCGATAGCATCGCTATCCGCGTAGCTGGATCCAGCGTCTGTGGATCTACGAAGCTGATGAAGTACACCGCTATGATGAGCGGTACGGATATGGGTCCCGAGAACGTTGATGCTATCCTAACATCGCTGCTCAGAGCACCTATGATCACCCCGACCACGGCTAGGAATACCAACGCTATCAGAGCGCTGACGACTATGTACGGCACGAACTCGGTGCTCGGAACGATGAGTGCTATGGGATTCGTCAACCTACGTACACCAACCTCGCGAAGAAGGTCTAGGGGTACGGGTGAGTACTCGCTGGTCAACAACTTAGATAGCTTGTACCCCGCGATCCATACGTAGGCAGCGAAACCAGCAACGTTGAGGATCCCACCGATCATGCCTACCACGAAGGCTCCGCCCATCTTTGCTAGGAGGATGCTCGTACGCGGTATGGGTAGGGTTAGCAGGGTTTCGAGGGTCTTAACCTCGTTCTCGGTAGCCATCGAGGTCGCGGCTATCTGCAGTATGCTCATACCAACGACGGCTATGACTATCGGTATCATCACGAGGGGTATGGTTAGGAGCATCGATACTCCCGAAGCGAGAGCT
>JAMOOB010000327.1 GCA_027066265.1 Desulfurococcales archaeon | reverse complement strand
CTTGCTTTTGTGTACCTCCGGCTTACTCATAGAGCACCACGCTCGCAAACTCATCAAAATGTATAGATATAAGCTCTGCTATCCTCAGCCGATGCAGGCTTCATCATTAGTCAGGCTCGGGTAGTATCATCACGTATACGTAGCTATGAAACACATCAACGTTATGAACTAGGGGTGGAGCCGACTCCGCCCCATCCACCGCCGAACGGCGGTGTTGAGCGGAGCCCGGATCTCGATAAACCTAGTCTCTCCGAGAGCTATAAGGCTGTGGAGAGGATCTGCGGTGGATGATGACATGGGAGCGGCGGACGATCGGTGACGAGAACCCGCCCCTTACTGATGCACTGCCTTCGTGTTGCTGAACAGTATTTGTAGTTGCTAGACCAGGAATTGCTGGGGGATCGATGCGTAGCTTCGCTGCTATGCTAGCGATCCTATCATCGTTACTCGTATTCGTAGCGTTTCTAGCCCTAGGATTCGCGTTGAGTTCTCCTACAACGGTTACGATCACGAAGAGCTACGCGTTCACCACGACGGTAACGAAGATGCGGAGCCTCGAGACCACCGTTACGAGAATCGTCAACGTTGGTGCTACGCGTACGTACACCACCACCTTCACTACTACAACAACGGTTCGCGAAACCAAGGTAGTGAGTAGAACGACGACGGTTACGAAGACCGTGACCAAGACCGTAACGATCGTGAACGCGGTTACGAAAACCGTAACCACGGTTCCTAGCACGAACCTCGTATACGCAGCGATTAACGAGGATGTCGATTACCTAGCGAAGTTCTTCGAGGAGCTGAAGAACGTGAGCGGAGCGATGCTGAAGGACAACATTCTCGTGCTCTACAGCAAGGGTGTTGCGAGGTACGTAAGGTTCGTGTCTAGCAATGGAAGTACGTACGATATCGTTACCGATGTATACGTTCCGAAGCTAGGTACCGTAGACAGAGCTTACTTCTCGAAGAACTTCAGCGTAATAGTTCTGAACCTTAGCCGCATGGCATCCACGATACCTTCGGGTAGCTACAGCGTTGAGTTGTGGAGCGGGCTTAGGACTGGTCGTATCGTGCTTCGATGCTCCCTCGTTCTCGACGATCGAAGCAGTGTTCTAGGTGGTTGCAAAACTCTTGGGGATCCTAAGTACGTTGACTGCAACGAGATCAATGGGAGTACCGAGCTATCGGATCTCAATAGCGCTAGGGTATGCTACTTCGATGAATCCGTACTGAGGGAGGTGCGGAGCATAGTGTTCGGAAACCGTAGCTTCTCAACGTTGAGTCAGCTCGTTTGGAGCGTAGCTACGTGGGTAGCGAACAACGTTGTTTACGACGATGAGAAAGCTTCGAAACGTCTTCCAGGAACGTATAGTCCTCTCGAAACCGTTGAGCTAGGCAAAGGTGTTTGTAGAGATGTTGCAGTGCTTACGACAGCTCTACTGCTAAGCTTCGATGTGCAGCCCGTGTACATGGTATCACTGCACGACTACCTACACATGGCTGCGATGATCGAGGTGAACAACACCTACGTAGTTCTCGACCAAGCAATGCCTCCGTCGGAGGTAGGCGACTACCTACAGTACGTACTCGGGGTCAACGGTTCTCAAAGCAACGTTTCGGTGATCAAGGTCTGGATCGTGGAGGGAGAACCCGTACTCGAGTTCGTAGGTATGTACAGGCTCGAACCGATAGATACGTATCCAAGCGATGAACCGGATAACCAGCTAGTCGAGAAGATCGTCGAGATCGTGAGGTCTAGGCACAGCAACCTCGTACCGGATCCAAGCCTCGAGAACCTCATCCGTAGCGGTAGCTACGCTTGCTACGTTCTTCGCGGGCCAAGGCTATCCACAGCGAACGCATCGCCTTACCCGCTCGTAAAGCTCTACACACCGATTCTACTCGATGGATGGGCGAACTACCTAGCCAACTACGTAGAGCAGCTACTTCGAAAGTACTTCAGCAACGTGCTCGCTAGCGGAGGAAGGTTCTGGATAGATATAGAAGGATTCGAGCTTCGTGTAGTTGCTACAACGAGCTGAGATCTACGAAGATATACCTCGCAGACAATGTATAGCGTAGGAGTGGAGCAGGAGGAAATGATGATGGTGCGCGGCCCGAGGGGTAGAACCTCGATGAGGCCATGATCCCGGGCTGATCTGCTACGAAAAACGTTCAGCTGGATCGTAACCGAATAGTTCCCTAAACTTCTTTCTGCCTTCGGCAGTCATCCTCTGCGGCGTCCATACGATGTCTAGACGCACAACGACCTCCACATCGATGTCGGGGAGCTCTTGCTTGATTCTCTGCTCCACGATTCTGGGAAGAACGTATGCTAAGGGACAGAAAGGCGATGTTGGAACGAGCTCTATCCTAACCTTCCTACCCTCGATATCGATTCTCTCGACGAGTCCGAGATCGTAGATGCTTATAGGTATCTCGGGATCGAGTATCTCTTTCAAGATCCTCTCTATCTTTTCGCGCTCTATCATGGCGTCAGCACGCTCTTTACGAAGCCTATGTAGGTACCGGCAACGATTGCGGTGCCGATGACTCCCGCTACGTTGGGTCCTAGCGCGTGGTACAGTATGTATACCGAGGGATCGACCCTAGCCGCTTCGCGTTGCGCAACCCTAGCAGAGATCGGTACGGCGGATACGCCGGCGCATCCAATCAACGGATTGATCTTGCCCTTCGTAGCTAGGTACAGAATCCATGCAAAGCCTATGCCGCCTATCGTAGATATTACGAACGCCACCAGACCCAATCCAAGTGCTAGGAATGCCTTGCATAGGAATGCTAGGTACGCTTCAGCGCTCTTACTCACTACGAATTGCGATAGGAAGTCGTAGCTTAGAGTAGAGCCAACGCCGAGCATCGTGAGTATGGTAGCTATGTCCAGCAATGCTTCTGGCACGGTCTTTCCGTACCTCATCACGACCTCCGTGATTCCGCACTCCTTGATTATGTTTCCGAGGGCGAGGGCTATGATTAGCGGAAGTGCGTGTGGTACGAGGAACGCGACGGCTAGACACGTAACGATCCAGAACAGTATGATGTCCCTAGCCTTAACCTCCCTGGGCGGAGGCATCTTTATAGCTCGATACTTTCTAGGTACGAGCACTCGTGCTATCGGGGGTTGGATCACCGGGATCAGAGCGATGTAGCTGTAGACAGCTATTGTTAGGGGTCCTACTAGATGTGGGGCGATGTTTATCGCGGTGTATATGGTTGTAGGTCCATCGGCTCCACCCACTACTCCAACAGCCATAGCTTCCTCGAGGTTGAAGAGCCCGGTCGAGAAGGCTATCACTGATACCACGATTATTCCTAGCTGAGCAGCTGCTCCTATGATGGATGCTACTGGGTAGGATAGCATTGGTCTGAAATCGGATAGAGTACCTATGCCGAAGAATATGAGTATGGGACCTATCTCCGTCTTTACGAATAGCTGGTAGATCCATGCAAGTATGGGTGTTGAATGCGGATCGGGTGTACATATGGCTAGATGCGTAGCGTTTATCGGTATGATGTTGGCAGCGCCAGCGAATCCCTGAGCTACGTGCATGGATTCGAATAGCTTCTTCGGTACGTAGCTACAGCTAAACGATGCTAAATGAAGTCCGGGCGCGTTGGCCAACACCATCGCTATGCCGAGAGGCATCAGCAGCAGCGGTTCTACCCTACGTAGACCGAGTACGAAGAGTACGAAGCCCCACGCCATGAAGAGGAGCCTAATAGCACCCTCGATGGGGTTCCCGAACAGTGCTCCGATACCGCTCTGCTGAAGGAATATTTGTAGGGGATCCATCCACGCCATGGCATCCACCCTATCTATGCTTGGTAGCTATTCGTGGGTGCGGTACGCGTAGCGTAAACCTCTCTAGGATACCGCTCGTCCTCCAACCTCTACGTTCTTCGACGCCGTATCCACGGAATGCTCTCGATCTATGCATGTGGTACGCAACGGCGGCAGCTATCGCTACGAAGGGCAGCACGTCTTCGATGGACTCGGCCTCCTCGATCTGCTTCGCTTCGATGCTCGGCTTGGCTTCGATCCGTGCTTCGGTACCCATCCTCGCTATGATGAGGGGGATCGCTACGATGAGGCTTATGACAACGAAAGCCGTGGCATAGCCGGTCAAGCTCACCGTTACGAGAGTCCAGAGATCCTCCACGATAGTGCACCGAAGCGGATTTGGGGGCAGTCTAGAACTTAAAGCTGTTGCTTGTAGAGAAGAACTGTCGATAGGTTATGCAAACGCTGTTCATGTCGTTCAAACCGTTGTACGCTAGGAAAATCGTTTGCAAGGAGAAGGATTGCGAGGTTAGAACGCTGTTCGGCTCGATAGATCCGGGCGATCGTGTACTGATCTACGCGTCCAGCCCTATCAAGGCGGTGCTCGGGATGTTCACCGTGAGCGATGTGTTCGTTGGTAGGAGCGAGGAGGTTAGGAGATTCCTAGAGGAGCGGTGTACGATGTTTGACGAGGATAACTGGAGGTTCTTCGAAGAGCATTATTCGAGGTCTAGCAGAAGGCTCCTAGTCATAGTCATAGACCTGGAGAGCGTCGAAGCTTTCGAAGAACCCGTGACGCTCGAAACGTTGCGTAGATTGGCTCCAGGTTTTCGACCACCCATGAGCTACACATCGATAGATCCCGACCTCTTCGAGAAGATCGTGGCTATCGGCAGGAAGCGAGGTTCTTCACGGCTAGTCTAGCTGCGCTTCGAGGATCGGAACTCTTAGTGATGCCGGAACCTATGATCACGATCCGTGCACCAGACGAAACGAACTCGCATACGTTCTCGGGCTTTATGCCTCCCGCTACAGCCACCACCATACCTTCCCTAGCAAGCGTCTCGACTTCCTTCAGCAGATCGCGTGCGGATAAACCTCGTCTACGCTGAACGTCTACCCCTACGTGTAGGCACACAGCATCGATGCCAAGACCGTAGAGCTCGAGTGCTCGCTGCACCGGGTTGCGTACGTACATGAGGTCCGCAACCACGCTACACCCGAGCTCGCGACACGTCTCTAAACACTCCTTCACGACTTCGTCGTCTGCGAACCCCATGACGGTAACCGCGTTGGCACCGCTCTTAACCGCGGGCTCGATCTCGAGCTTCGCAGCATCGACGATCTTGAGGTCCGCCACCATAGGTTTGTCCTCGATCACTGCGCGGAATACCTTAGCGATCCAGCTACCGTACCTCTTTAAGAGGGGGGTACCTAGCTCAATTACGTGAATACCTTCCTCGGCACAGATCTTGGCTATACGAAGAGCGAGCTCTAGATCCAGTACGTCTAGAGCTACCTGTATCGATGGTTCGCGGGGTGGGAACAACGTTTATCACCACGCATCCCGCTTCCGCGCGAACGTATATATGCTGACTACAACGAGGAGTGTGGTGAGGGGAGACTGGAGTAGCGGTGGAAACCGTGGATCGATTAGAGGAGCTGTTGAGAGACGTAATGTTCGTGTCGATGGTGTTGATGAAGGGTAGGTTCGTAAGAGCTGATCGTGTCGAATCTCTTGAGAACCTGAACAAGATCCTATCGAGCTATGCATCGAAGGGACTGTACTTCGTTAGCTGTAGGGGTGAACTCGAAGGGAAGGAGATCAATGCGAAGATCCTGGTACGCGATGGGAAGATAGTGGCTGTAATCGTTGAGTACGGAGGGAACGTGATTCGAGGCATCGAAGCTTTCGATGAGTACGTTAAGAAGAGCGGTGGATTCGAGGTACGAATCTTCGAGGTACCGGCACAGCTAACCGATCTCTTCCCCATACTCCGAGAAGCGTTGGAGAGCATCGAGAAGGCTGGCTCCCCACCAATGCCAGCACCAACACCGGCTCCTAGACCACCAACGCCTCCATCCCCCAAGACCGAGACCGTAGCGAAAGCTCCGGAGACGACCGTAAGACCAGCTCCAGCACCGCGAATCGAGGCAGAGGCTGTTAGAAAACCTGTGACCGAGGAGCCCAGCAAAGCGATCGAGCGTGCGCTTCGGGATACGTACATTGAGTCCAGCGTAGCCCTGAACGTGAACCCCGCGACCGTGACCATCACCGTGAAGGTACGCAACATTCCTCCGCCGGGGATAACGGACGAGATGATTTCGTGGATAGCGCTGAGCCGCGCCATGGAGGTGCTCACCGACGAGATACGTACCAAGCCGGTGACGATAATCGTCGAGACGCCGACGAGTGGATCGATGAGGTTCGACTACCCCACAGCTATACAGCGAAACCTAGCGTTCTTCCACGGAGTCGTGGTTAGGAAGCTGTACCCGAGCGGCCTACTCATAACCGACATAAAGCCTAGGCTATCCCCCGACGGAACACGTGCAGAGATTCAGTACGGTGTGAAACCTCGTTCGAAGGATATAGAGGTATCGAGCGAAATGCTTAGACGGTTAGCAAGGGAATGCGTTCAGGAGATAAAGGCATACACACCGCTACGCGTAAGAATCGTGTTTAGAGGAGGTCTATTCCTCAAAGGAGAAGCTGAAGCTTAGCGTTGTAAAGCTTCGCGGTAAATCTCCTCCGGATCTAGAACAGCTCTACACAGATTAACATTCAGCGGTTTGGATACGGATACCAAAATCCGGTTTCCAACTACGCGAAGATTCTTCAGCTCTAAACGTTCGATTTTTGGAAGCAGATCGTGAAACACGTAGTCACGAGGACATTCATAGGTGTACAGAGTGCTAGAACCACGTTCTACAAACATCTTCAGCTCGCCGTTCACCAACACGGCGACGCTAACTAAACTCTCTGGAACAAGTTTTTCAACCTGATGCGTTGCGATGACGATGATCGCATTCTGCGAAATTTTTGTCAACACCTCGTTAAGTAAGTCTATCGAATGTTTATCGAGACCGGAATACGGTTCGTCCAATACGTAGGCATCGCATTCACGACTAAGTGCGAGAACAAGCTTTAATCTCTTGAGCATGCCAGTAGAATACGATGCTACTACTCGATGCCAATATTCGTCGACTCCAAACATCGAGGCGTACTCACGTATTCGTTGCCAAGAGGTATCGCTAGCCTTAGAGAAAGCTCTAGCGATTTCGATGCCTTTCCTCCACGGAACGACTCCGTAGTCTTCGAGATAAGACGATACGGTTCTACGAATGAAGTGCCACTCTCTCCATGGATCGCGATCGAATACTCTTACGTACCCTTTAGTAGGTCTTAAGAAGCCAAGCCATAGCTTGAGGAGAGTTGTCTTTCCGCTACCGTTCGGACCCAAAAGAACGTTTATTCCTTTACGAACTATTCGAAGAGTAACGTTCTTCAGTGCAACAACATTCCTGGAGTATTCTTTCCATAGTCCGTAGGCTTCAAACATGGTCAACACCTGTATTCGATGTGCTTATGAATGGCTAGTATGGATAACGGTAAAACTATAGCGAATACGATTGACAGCGCGATACATAGCGTAGGTATGTCGAGCACGGAGTACGTAGGTAAGCGTGGTGAGAATAGCATCGGTATACCTATCCCTGCAAGAATTGCGAGCCAAGACCTTGAGAAGAGCGCTATCACCGGAGGTATTAGCGACAGCGAGAGGATTAGTGTGTAGGAGGCGAAGCATGTTGCAAGATCGAGAAGTAGTTGTATGTTCGTCAAGTACTGCGGTCCTACAGCAACGTAGAAACCTAGCAACGTCATTGCGATGCATAGCGCATTCCATGTGTATAGAAGCATTGTAAATGTTAAGTCTTTCAAGTATTTTCTATGCGATGCCGAAAGCAGGAGTAGGTGTTCACCGCTTTCACGAACTATTGCTACGTAGATTGTGGAAGGCATTGAAATCGAAACGCTTAGGATTAGAGGTAGCGTAGGATCGTTTCGAACATCTAAAGGCTGATCAAATCTATACATTACCGAGGAATACATGGTTATTCCTAGCAACGATATCGAGAAGCATGCTAAGCATGTAGAAGATACTAGGATCGGATCCGTAATGAACAGATATGCAAACGCGTTCCTTGAGGACAGCACCCTCGATAGTGCTATCAGTATGCATGCATTGATGATCGTTACT
>JAMOOB010000326.1 GCA_027066265.1 Desulfurococcales archaeon | reverse complement strand
CCATCTGGATCGGCTTCCAGCAATGCCCTACCAATATCGCTGTTTATGTCTCCTTTCCATATCTTTGGAATTCTGTACCTCTGCGCTTCCCTTGGATTTGGAACGAACTTTACGACCATGTCTAGCAACGCTTCGTGTAGAGGAATCTTTCTGCGAAGTTCTTCCAAAGCCTCTTTATCTCCAGATTGATACACCTCGATGATGTCGTCAAGCTTGACACCCTTCTTGATGCTCATGGGTACGGTTATGCCTATGCGATCCTTAGCTGAACCAAATGCTACCATACCTTGCTTAGGGTCTAGAAGCCACTTACGCTTGAACTCTGGATCGGCATAGGTCTCTATAAGGTTATTGACCTCCCTAATGATCTCAATGAAACGTTGCTTAATCTCGTCTTTACTCATCTTGAGCTCCTTAATGAGACGATCAATCTTGTTTATGTAGAGCAGAGGTCTTACACGCTCTTCAAGTGCTTGTCTTAGTACGGTCTCGGTCTGCGTCATGACACCTTCAACGGCGTCCACGACGACGATGGCTCCATCCATCATTCTAAGGCTTCGCGTAACCTTTCCAGAGAAGTCGACGTGACCCGGTGTGTCTACCAGGTTAATCACGTAGGGTCTGCCTTCGTATTCGTGGTAGAGGCTGATGTTGGCAGACTTAACCGTTATACCGCGTCGTTGCTCTACCTCTAGATAGTCAAGTGCTAGTAGTTGGCCAGCTAGCCTTGGCGAGATCAGGCCAGCTGCAGCGAGTAGGCTGTCGGTGGTTGTGGTTTTGCCGTGGTCTACGTGGGCTATGATACCAATGTTCCTAATCTGCTCTATGTTGTTCATTATCTTGAGTACTTGCTCAACAGTCTTAACGTACCTCATTGTTCGAACCCTTCGTTCTAAGCTCTAAAACCCACGTTTATTAGCTTTGTTGAGACTCGCCACAACTTCGGAAGTAATCGATTATAGTTCGTGCTTCGCGTCGTTTCTTCACGTGACCTTGATACACAGCATGCAGAATTTGAAGGATTTCACTAGCTTTCTTCTCACCCAACCCTTCTATCCGTGCTAACTCTGTTAGTGATGCGTTGCAGCAGAAATTCCTTAAGGATCCAAAGACCTCGAGAATGCGTTTAGCAATCTTCGGCCCTACGTGAGGGAAGCATTGCAGTATGTAGAGCTGCCATTCCTCTACGCTACCTATCTTCGGCTTCTTTACCGAGAACGATTTTACACCACCGTGCTTCTCCTGTTCGCGTGTAGCAATCCTGTAGATTACTTCGGCGCATTCTTCCTCGTTATACACGTTGATGACGGTTACACCCATGTCTATGCTCAGTGCTATGTAGGCTCCAATAATCGAACTCCTACGTACGTTAGCTAGTTTCGCAGCTTGCGTAATCCTGCCCTCGACGATTATGACGGGTTTCTCAAATGTTTCTACGAGTCTCCTAGCCTGATCGAAGAGCCTACCATCTATCAACGACTTTACGAAATCTGGCGCGCTCTTACGTTCTATGCCTACGCGATCTGAAACAACGTAGTCTCCCACATCGAGCATCTTGAAAATTATCTTTGCACCTCTTCGTTGTAGAAATTCTACGACTTTGGATCCACGTTCTCGTTCATCTACGTACACGACGACCATGGCTAGGCACCAACCTTTTGCTCAACGAGCTCCGATAAGCGATTCCTAAAGATGGATACCAGGATCTCGATGAGTTTGCGTGCTACGGAATCGCTATCCCTACACATTACTATTGCAGCTCCAGCACTCTTATGACCACCACCGCCACCACCGAATGTTTCGACGAGCTTACGCAAGATATCGGAATAGATGTCGATCCCCATCTTTCCAAGAGCATCCTCCTTTGCTCGATACACGATTCGTGTTGCGCGAAGAGCATCATCTTCAGATAGTACTAGCGCTATGTCGTAGCCTAGCGCGAGCAACGAAGAAGCGCAATCCGATTCATAGGCTCCTACCTCGGATAGAGCTAGGTAAAGATCACCTTGTTCGCTAGAGATCTTGAATCCCCTATGTCTCAGTACGCACTTTATCTTAGCTAATCGATAGTGTGGAGGTCTCTGAGGTGGTTGCGTTAAGCTCAATGCGTTTTCGTACGAAGCTCCATTCAGTAGCAGCTTCGCTACAACCATGAATGAACGTGGATTTGCACGTAGAAACCTCTTGCTATCAGAGATTATTCCAGCGAGTACAAGGTCTAGAAGCGTCTTTGGAATGGATATGCCTAGAAGTTCCGTTATCTCGTACATCAGCTCCGACGATGAGAGTCTGGAGGGATCAATGAACTCGATATCTGCATCTATATCGCGTTCTGCGTGGTGATCCACTACAACCTTTCTGCTACACGTAGAGACGATGTCCTTCAACGACTTTAACTGAACATACGATGCAGTATCAACCACTATACACACATCGAAGCGTTCTGGAACACCGAGCTTAGCTAGATCTGCTCCGCGTTTAACGATCTTGATCTCTAGATCAAGAGATTTACATAGATCCACAGCCTTCCTAGCTTCTAAAGCAATACCTTCTGGAACCATTAACCATGGATACTGAATTCCTACGCTACGAGCAAGGTATCCCGCTAAGCATAGTGATGCAATTGCATCCACATCCGCATTGCTATGGGTAACGATTGCAACGTTACGCTCCTCCTTCAGTACCTGACGTAGTTTCTCGCATTTTTCTTGCAAGTTCTCGTACGAATGCAGCAGCTTTATCGACTCCACGTTTCAACGCCCTCTCGATAACGCTCTCTAAGCTTATATACGGAGGGATGAGCGAATCGACGATCAAGTCCACAAATAGATTGAGCTTGTCATCTATGTAGACGTCTACGGTTAGCAAGTACTTTATCATTCTGGGACCTAGAACTTCGTCTAACGCCCTCCTTATCTCGGATTCAGCAACCTCGGCTATCTTGAGTAGATCATCTATGCGTAGCTTGCTTAGATCTAGACCAACATCCTCGATCTCGATTCTCCTACGAACCTTCATTAGCTACCCGCAGTTCTCTGCCTATACATCGAGCTTAGATACTCGTTAACCTTTGCCTGAACTTCCGACAAGTGTTTCCTTATCAACGATTCTTGCTGATCTAGGGACTTCAACCTTATCTCTAATATTTCCTTACGTTCATTAAGTTCCTTCTCTGCGTCTGCTTTCGAAATCCTTATGAAGAGATGCCCTGCTACTCGATAGACTTCGCAGTCCTCTGGAAGATCTTTGAGTATGGATAGAGCACGATTTATCTCTCGGAGCTCTTGCTCAATTACGAGCTTCTCGTTGACTATCTGATTGAGCTGAGCTTGAAGTTGTTGTAGTTTAGTGAGTTGTTGTTGTAGTTCTGGAGGAATGCGTTCTGCCACAGATACCACCTTCGAGAACGTGTTCGGAGGAGATCTTTAAAGCATGCTGGAGCTATCGATCGTAAGTAAGTGAACGTACAAGTCTCAAGGTATTCAATGCTGCGTTAAACAGGTAGAGCGTAGAATTCGTGAGAGCTCGAAGATGGCTTAGAGTATCCGTTGAGAGATCGATCTCGATGCATACCCCCTCCATGGATACCCTCATTCGAGTGCGCTCGGTGTTGACGGGATTCAACGCTTCTGCTACTAGACTTGGAAGAATGGCTTGGAGATCCTTCAATTCTGTTTCGTTAGTTCCGCAAATCCTTAGCTCTGCAGTGTATACATCTTTGCTTTCCATATCCTTAGCACCGGACCATACTCTTTCCCATTGGGGTCCGAAAATCGTAATTCGTAGATCCTAAAGTTCTTAACGGTTTTCGTGTCGATCACTAATCGAATCGCGTGATTGCGTGTAGAGACCTCTTCAGTTGCGATGCTGGGTCTTAGGCCTCTAACTAAGCATTCGAGAATGCACTCGTCGATGCCTCTAGATACGACATCGTTCATCGATAGTATGAGGGAAGCCGGTTTGTGGGGAGGTGGTGGGTGACCACATTCACGAGCAAGTTTGTATCCTCTCAAAACTAATGTGCATATCTTGGTAGCCTTACGTGTAGCTGGTAGAACCTCGTAGAAATCGAGAAAGCGTGGATTACCCTTCCAGTTCCGGATAACGAGAATCCGATCTGCACCTATATCGACGGCTTGAAGTGCTAACAAATCGAGCGTAGCTTTTCCTCGAGTAATCCTGACAGCATTGGGAATTACGCTCACGAGGTCTTTGACTAGGGAACGAGTTCGTGGAGTAGGTCTATGCGAAGTAGTGATGATTATCTTCGATGGCATGTAGCTAGACCGTAGAAGAAACCAGTTTAATGGCTTAGCGTTCCGCAGTCCATGGCGTGTAAGCAGCTCCTGCCCAGATTGTTCCACACTTTGGACACTGCCATATACCTACAGAGATCCTCTTGAACCTAGTTACGGTACCGCAGTATGGACATTGATACTCTGCGTAGCGTTTCTCCATAACTTCCTTCCACTTCTTCCTAAGGCTCGAACCGTACCTAGCACCGAACCTACCTGCGATACCTACGACTTTCGTTCTACCCATGCACATCCCCTTAATGGTTGGGAGGTGCAAAGATTAAAAGTTATTGTTGTGCTGAAACAGCCTTCTTTATGCTATCTATCAAGAGCTTTGCTCTATCCAAGGCAAGGTCGATAGATTTCTTCACCTCGTCTTCTGTAAAGAAGCCCATCCCCATCTTTTGCATTCCTACTATGAATCCGTCCTCGCTAACCGAAATTGCGAGTCTAGCCGAAGCCACCAACTCTTCCTCTAGTGTAGGGTCGATGACTAGGAAATCGCATATCTTGTTCACGGTAACAGTCGCAACGAAGCGATTGACGGGCAAAGGTTCTACACGCGTCTTCTTATCTACCCGTATTTCGCCGCTTGCTGGATCCACTACCTCGTACTTAGGGATCTTGGTAGAGGCAAGAGCTGCCATGGCTGCTAGCATGGATGCATCCAGAAGATTTCCATCGTGATCCATTACGTATATATCGAGCCATACTACCCACACCTTCTTCCCCGGGATTATCGCTAACTTGTCTAACGCGATCACTCTAGGTTCTCGAAGTGAGCGGTCGATTACTCGCGCTAACTCAATGGCGTTCTCATCGGGAGGACCAGGTTCGAACGTTGGTGAAGCAGCTGGTAGAAATTCAGCGTTCACAATGAGCACACCTTCGTTTGGTGTATCGGGGTACGGAGATCCGAGCTCGAGCTTGACTCCAGCAAGTACTTGCGTATTTCCTATGCGTGCCAGTGCAGAGCCTTCAGCGTTGGGAACTACACCGACCCGTATCTCTATCGGACGATACTCGGTTAGAGGTCTCTTATCGATGTGGTAACCCTTCATAAGCACGCTGCGTATAGCGTTGTACTTGATTCGTGGAACTATTGGTTGTTCGGGTGTTATGGACATGTATGCTCCCCCAAAATCACTCCTCTGTTGTGGAGGCGTACTTCTTTCGAAGAGCTTCCTTCTGGAGCTCGTATATCTTCCTAATCCCCATGAGCGCCATCGACAACGCTTGACGGAATTCTTCTGGTGTTAGTACACCGTTTAATTGAAGTAGTGTTATCTTGTTGAGACCAGGCATTGCTGCCACGGGCATGTCTGCCTCGCCATACATGTCCTCGATCTCGTTTATGTCTAGAACCAGTACTCCGTCCACTTTGCCTACCGCTACACCAGCTACGAGATCCCTCATAGGAATCCCGGCATCCGCTAACGCTAGTGCTGCTGCTGTTACTCCAGCAGTACGTGTTCCACCATCAGCGTTCAGAACCTCTATGAAGATATCTATCGTTGTCCGTGGATACAGCTCCGTCATTACGGCGGGCTCGAGTGCTTCCCTTATAACCTTCGAAAGCTCTATCTCTCTTCGACTAGGTGCTGGACTCTTACGCTCCTCTGCGGAGAAGGATAGCATCCTATACCTACACCTAATCACTGCACGATCAGTCATAGCTATGTGCTTAGGCAGCACCTCTCTAGGTCCGTACACTGCTGCTAGAACCTTCGTGTTTCCGTACTCTACGAGTGCCGAGCCATCCGCGTTCTTTAGGACCCCTAGCTCAATTCTTATAGGGCGTAGCTCGTCGGGTCTCCTACCATCGATTCTCTTACCATCTACGATTAGAGGTGGTTTCTCCTTAACTGACACCATGGTTCATCAACCCTCTACGAATCTTCTCCTCTATAATGAATTCGCGAATACGTTCAGTTAATCCAGAGGTATGGGCTTCAGCCTCAATCTTCTTTATTGCAAGAATTGCAACCGCTTCGATTTCTGGATTGGGGCACTTGAGCAGTATCCTACCATTATTTCCTACTACTATGTTGCACCGAGTCAACTCCATGAGCATGTTGATCATGGACCTACGCTTACCTATGACTCGAGGTACTCTACAAGGCTCTATCTCTATGAGGGATCCCTCTACTACCTTGCCGAGCCCTTTATCTTGAACCGTTAGTATGGGGTCACGGGTTCGATCGAATTGAGCTACCTTAGCGATGACTACATCGCCTACGTCTAGATACTTACGTAGGTTATCCGTAGCGGGGTTGAAGGGTCGTCCAAGGTAATCAGTAGCGTTTAGAACTCCTGGGAAGGGTGCTCGTATATCTAGGAACCACGCAGTTATGCCGATATCGGTAACGATGCCTATGACTATGTCTCCCTCCTTGGGTATGTACCTACCCTTGAGCGGTATCACGCTGAGCCTGATCCTATCATTTACCTGCTGTATGTCTATCAAGCCGGTAACGGTAGCCATAACCCTACCATCTTCGATACGCTGTAAGTAGTTCGGCGTCGCGATCTCTACGTCTCCGTAAGCAACGATATCCCCAGGAACTATTATGGAGCGGTTCTGGACATATACTACATGGCTAGAGCTAGCCAACGCTCAACACCTTAACAACTACGTTGCCTTTAGTCAACGAATTCAGCTTGTCTATAACCTCGCTCTGCATACCGGCAGGAATCTCGAGCTCTACTATGAGCGATCCATCGGCAAGCCAATTGGATTTCTTGACTTCTCCCATCTTAGTGATCTGCGAAGCTACACGACCAGCGTATTGCGAAGGTACGTGGACCTGTAGCAATGCCTTCGCAAGCTTTATGGGTAGGATTCTAGATATCGCTTTTATCACTTGAGGTACTTGCTCTTCAACGCTCTTGTACAGATCTATTGCAACACGAGCTTCTTCAAGAGCTTTCTCGATTCGCGAAGGTGGTATGGGGCTTCTAGTCCTTGGATCTATGGCGGATTTAGCTATGTACATAACGATCTGTTTCTTCTTCATCTCTAGCAATGCTCTGCGTTGTTCTGTTGTTAGCTGTAGTTCGCCTTTCTTGATTATTTCTTCTGCGATCTTGTAGATATCATCGGTTCCAAATACTTCGCGAAGCTCTTCGGGAGAAGCTTTGAGACCTTTCCTAGCATCCTTATAGACGTAGTCGCTTATCACAACGTTTTCGAGAGGAACTTTTTCTCCTTCCTTGAGCTTAAACGCGAGCTCGGGATCAACGAGGATTTCGAAGTGTTTACCCTTTATAGTTATCCTCGCCACTACATACTCGCGTTTCTTCCCACGGCTCATGTCGTAACACCAGCCTTCTCCAGATACTGTTGTGTTTCCTCAACCGAGAGCTTCTTGAATACAGCTTCATCGCGCATTATGTACCCAACTTCGACGCGTTCAACAGTCAAAGGCTCCTCGACGGCCACTCTCAGCGCGCGAAGTCCTAGAACGATCAGTTCGTCGACGGTCATGTCCTTCTTATAGTGCTTCTCTATGAAGCTCGTAGCAGCTTGTTCTCCCGAACCAGCAGCCACGGCATAGTACTTGAAGTACAGTCCGCTAGGCTCAGTCCTGAAGAGTTCAACGCCTTTCCTATCCACTCCCGCTACGATTAGCGATACTCCGAATGGTCTTACGCCTCCTTGCTGTGTGTATGCCTGCTTTATGTCGCATACGTACCTAACGAGTAGCTCGACATCGATAGCCTCGTCGTATATGAGGCGGTGTCTAACTGCTAAGATTCTTGCGTAATCTATCAGTACACGACC
>JAMOOB010000325.1 GCA_027066265.1 Desulfurococcales archaeon | reverse complement strand
GAGGTGTCGCGAAGGATCGTGTGGCCGATAGTGAAGAAGGTGTGGTGGTGTCCGAACTGTAACATACCTACGCTAGTCAATCCATGCCCTAGGTGCGGTGGTGAAGTGCTTAGGCTACCCCTATCCGATCCAGGGGATGCTAGACCAGCGTTTGAGAGGGATTACAAGCATCTTCGAGATGCCTACCGCTTCGAATTCGATACGGAGACGGGTCTCGATGCCCTCCTCGGAAGATCCGTGATGATACTCAACAAGGCTCCCTACTTCGATGAGATGAAGGAGGTTATCGTCGACGGTGTTCAGATCGGTAGACTATACTTCGATCCCTTGCTCAAGAGATGGAGGTTCAGGTTATCGAAAGCTGGTGCTCTAAGGGTTCTCCAGAAGGATCCAGACATCGTTGACAAGATCGTTGTCGAGAAGAAGCGGTACATACCCATGGACGTGATCAGGGTTGATAAGGAGTTGAAGCCGAGGAAGCAGGTTCTGCTAGTTAGATCGAACGGCAAGATCGTTGGCTTGGGCTACGCAGCTTCGAAGCACCGAGTCGTCGTCCATAGTTGGTGGGGAGACGATTCGCCCGATATCATGGGTTTCGGTGAGAGGAAGAGCGATCTGAACGACGTTATAGCTGCTCATCGAAACCATCTCTACATCATGGAGTCGAAGGCTAAGAAGCTCGTAGCTACGATGGCTGCGAAGACTGGTAAGGAGATCGTTACGTCGTTCAGCGGTGGTAAGGATAGCTTGGTAGCGCTCCACATCGTTGTTGATCTAGGTCTCGAAACCAAGGTTCTGTTCAACAATACGGGGATCGAGCTCCCCGAAACCGTGGATACGGTGTACAAGGTCGTGGATAAGCTCGGGCTGGAGCTCATCGAAGCATCGGCTGGAGATGCTTTCTGGCACGCTGTCTACAAGCTCGGTGTTCCGGGTAGGGACTACCGATGGTGTTGCAAGGTATGCAAGCTAGCACCCCTCGCGAGAACAGTCAAGAGGTTGTGGAGCAACGGTGCTCTGAACGTCGTTGGTCAGCGAGCCTTCGAATCTCTTGACCGTGCTAGGAACCCAAGCGTTTGGAGGCTTCGATGGGCACCTCAGCTACTCAACGTATCGCCCATCAACTACTGGTCGCAGCTCGAGGTATGGCTCTACATCTTCGATAGGAAGCTCTACGTAAACCCGCTCTACTTCATGGGCTACGAAAGGATTGGGTGCTTCATGTGTCCCGCCTCCACCCTCGCCGAGCTCGTGCTAGTCGAGGAAACTCATCGAGATCTCTGGGCGAAGTGGTTGGAGGTTCTGGAGTACTGGGCTAAGAGGATGAACATGCCTAGGGAATGGATAGAGTACGCTCTGTGGAGATGGAATGCACCTGCAAGGTACAGAACCTTGATGGCTAAGAAGTTCGGTGTGGTTGAGCAGGTAGATGATTGGAGACGAGCGTTCTCAGCCATGGCGGAGCCCAGGATCGTCGAGGTTCGT
>JAMOOB010000324.1 GCA_027066265.1 Desulfurococcales archaeon | reverse complement strand
TTAACGAAGATCGTCTCGATAGGGTTGTAGCCAGCTTCTATCAGAAGAGCTTTGGCTTCATCAACATCCTCTGGATCGCGAACTACCAGTACTACTGGCTCTGCGTAGTCCTGCATGTCTTCCCCCCGGCCCGACTACTCTTCGCTTCGTCGAATGTTCACGATTTCGCCTAGCGTTACGTAGCTCGAAGCCGATCTACTTCCAGAACTTATCTCTTCGTCAACTGCAGGAACTAGGAGCTTGATTCCGAGCACTTCTTCGAGTCTCCTAGCCAACTCTATGGTGGGTCTAAGCTTACCGCTCTCGATGCGTTTGATAGTCGTTTCGCTCTCCTTGACCTTCATGGCTAGAACCTTGTGACTCCAGCCAAGTCGTTCACGAGCTTCACGAATTCGCTGCGCGTAATCTTCGACGAGCTCGTACTTCTCGTACTGTACTCGTCTCCTTACGGTACTACTCGAGGTAATCGATGGTTGCGGTGGTTGTCGAACGGTTAGCCTTGATCGGGTGCTCATGGTTTGTTGTGGTGGTCTTCGCGTAAGCGTGATGGAGGAAGCGCCTCTAAACATTATCTTGGAGTAACACTTGTCGCATACCCTAAGGGTGCTACCCTCAACGCTAACTATGTGGATACGTGATCGATCGACCGGCGCTCCACACATCTCGCAGTACACGATCGAGCTCAAGCCCTCGTCCCATTAGCTAATCCGGAATAACTATTTTAGCCTTTCAACATCTTGAAGCAGATAGAGCGGTGTAGCAGCGCTATGACTTCGGAGAGCGGAAGCGAATTCGTTGACTATACCCGCTACCTAGAGGTACGTATAAGGGAACTCGAGCTCGAGGTTGCGCACCTACGTGGTCTTCTTGCAAAGTATCGCGAAGAGCTTGAGTACTACAAGAACCAGGTAGAGAAACTCATGGCTCCACCCCTCATAGAGGCTGTAGTACTCGACGTTCTTCCGGATGGTCGAGCCGTAGTCAAGAGCTCGACAGGTCCCACGCTCGTGGTATACGTTCTCGATACGATCGATAGAAGCAAGCTTAAGCCAGGAACTCCCGTTGCGCTCAATCAGCGTGGATCGACGATCGTCGAAGTGCTTCCACAACGTGAAGATCCCTACGTACGCGCCATGGAAGTAGTTGAGAGACCCAACGTTACCTTCAACGATATTGGTGGTCTCGAGAAACAGATCGAAGAGCTTAGAGAAGTCGTCGAGCTACCTCTCAAACAACCCGAGCTATTCCGTGCAATGGGTATCGAACCTCCTAAGGGAGTGCTTCTCTACGGACCTCCCGGATGCGGTAAGACGTTGCTCGCTAAAGCTGTTGCTCGTGAATGCAATGCTACGTTCATAAGGTTGGTAGCTTCGGAACTCGCTCAGAAATTCATAGGTGAAGGAGCTAGGTTGGTACGCGAAGTCTTCGCTCTCGCACGTAGGAAAGCTCCTTCGATAGTGTTGATAGACGAGATCGATGCTATAGGTGCTAAGAGACTCGATGTAGGTACGAGCGGAGAACGTGAGATACATAGAACGCTTACACAACTCCTTGCTGAACTCGATGGTTTCGATCCGCTAGACAACGTGAAGGTGATAGCTACCACGAATAGACTCGATGTTCTAGACCCAGCTCTGCTTCGACCCGGTAGATTCGATAAGATCATCGAAGTACCGCTACCCGATCTACGAGGAAGGTACCAGATATTCAAGGTACATACGAGGAAGATGCCTCTCGATCAAGACGTGGATCTAGTAGAGCTCGCTAAGAAAACGGAAGGTGCTACGGGTGCCGACATCAAAGCGATCTGTACCGAGGCAGGGTTGAGGGCAATTAGGAGCGGTAGGAAGATCGTTAAGATGGAGGATTTCGAGTACGCTATAGAGAAGGTTCTGAAGAATAGGTTCAGACCCTACGCTCATGGATACGCTGTTAGAGGTAATCGCGATGTGGATCGAAGGAGAGGGTTCCTCTGGATGTAGAGATCGTTCGAAGAAGCTTCGAGACGTAGAGATCCTCAGAAACACAATTTCTTACCAGTATGGCAAGGAAGCTGTGGTGTGCATAGACGAACTTCTAGAGCAAGGGCTTAGACTACGCTACTCTTCAACGGGACGAGTAAGGGAGGGTATTGTGAATGGAAGAACTGCATTCACGGTTAGGGTGAACGACTTCGCTATAATACCCTACGAACCTCTTGCAAGGTGTTTGCATAGAGTATTTCCCTACCCTAGATGGAGGATCGTGGTAGTCGATGAAATGGTTCCCGACGTAGTTCGTGGTCGTACAGTGTTCTGTAAGCATGTAATCGACGTTGATCCAGAGATCAAGCCCTTCGACGAGGTTCTCATAGTTTCCGAGAACGATGTGCTTATAGGAGTTGGAAGAACGTATTTAGGAGCTGAACATATCCTCACAGCTACGTACGGACCAGCCGCAACCCTTAGGGTGAGGATCCTCAATGCGTAGGTATAGGCTAAGGCTACTAATCGAATCAGTTCCTCAAGCTAAGTACTTCGTAACGGGATTCCTAGGCTTCGGAGCTGTTGGATACATAGCTACGAGGTACCTAGTATCCAAGCTAGCATTCGAAAGGATAGGATTCATAGAGACTCCCGTGGTACCCGATTTCACGGCTCTCGAAGATTACGGACTTGCACTACCTCACGAAGTGTTCATTGATAGGGATAGAAAGGTGGTAGTACTACTTAATCGTGTGAACCCAGATAAGAGGTACATGAATAGCTTCGTCGATGCCGTGATGGAGCTAGTATCAAAGCTAGGAATCGAGGAAGCCATACTTATAGGAGGTCTCGATGCAAAGTATCGAGAAGGTTCCGAAGAGTTCAGATGGTTAAGGACATCTAGATGTACTAGAGAACTTGAGGCACCTCTATTCATGAAGGGTCCCTACATCGTTGGACCGCTAGCATCGCTTCTAATAGCATTCGAACTCCGCGGCCTTCCAGCTATCGCTCTATTCCCCTACACGGAGCCGGAACGCGTTGATCACAGAGCTGCAGCGAAAGCACTAGAGATACTAGGGAGAATCATAGGTATAGAGATAGATGTATCCGAGTTGATATCGTTCGCTGAATACGTGGAGAAAATCGAGAAAGAAGTGATAGAGCAAAGCATGACTGCAGCTCAACGTCGTGAGAGCGTTATGTACATGTAATCTCGATAAGTTTCACGTTCTCGATACCGAAGACGTTTCGTATCAAATCCACGAATTTCTTTGTAAAGGTAGAGCTCCAGTAAACATCTGTACACGCTACGATCACGATTTCTTCGAGGCTACTCAACTCGTTGATGTATCTATATACGAGTTCCGTAGCTAGGTTGAGAAGATCATCTACGTACCTCTCATCGAAATCGTGAATCGATTCGAATTGCGATAATGGGTATCTATAGCTTGCATACGCATTGAATATCCCTAGCACGGGTGCGTAGCCATAGACATCGTAGTTCGATAGATCTAGGCGTTCCTCTACACGTTTGTAAACGGATGATTCGAGCAATGGTTTATCCCATGGAAGCAAGGGTAGTAGTAGCAACCTAGGTTTCGATGCATGGAATGCACGATCTAGAGAACTTCGTCGTACTTCCATGATTTTGGGGTTGTAGATGGAGTCGAACGAGAGTATGTATGTAGCCCAGACATCGGGTCGTAGTCGAGGCGAAGCTCTGTAAAGCTTTTCGTAGAACTTCTTCAGTATTCGGAAGGCGCGTGCAAGTGCGGGATGCGAACGAGCTCGTTCTTCGAGATACTCCCAGAGCCTACCTTCTCTAATCGCTTGCTTAACGCGCTTCAATTCCTCCATCAATACGTAGAGATTGTGTAGAGCTAAGAGCTTCGTACGTGTAATGAAATCCGTCTCGCGTAGTTCATGCGGAGTATACTTAGAGCATACGGGGCACGAACATGGGAAGTAGTCTAGGTCTTCGAGTCTATACGTACCTCGGTAAGTCATGTATCTACCGTCCCTAGCATAGATGATATAGCTAGCGGAATCCATCAGATCGACACCCATCGCTACCGCGAAAGGTATGAACATGGGGTGGCCAGCACCGAAGAGGTGAAGAGGTTTTGATAGAGGTATCACGCTACGTACAACGCCTATCATCTCCACTATCTTGTCGAAGTAGAACCTTTCGAGGAGCGTTGTTGGGCTTCCCAGTGCATAGATACTGTAGCTAGGAAGCTCTACGCTTCGTCTAGCCGATTCGTAGAGTAGATCGAGATGATGACCTCCCTGTATAGGTAGAACCCATAGGGTTGTTGTGCATCGCTCGACTATGTCTAGAGCTTCCCAAGCACGACGAAGAGTTTCGTGCACGCTATACTCAACGCGTTCTCTCGAATCTTCGAACTTCGTTGGGATATCGAGTATCACACCTATATCGCTACGTATACGGCATTGATATTCAACGATTTCGCGGTTCCCAACATCGATATCTCCGTACTGCATCAATTGATAGGCTCCGGAATCGGTCATTATCACGCCATCGAAGTTCAGAACCTTATGAACATCGTCTTCAGTACCCAAACCCTTCCAGAGTAGGTACGCATTCGTTATCACGGCGTTGAAGCCTACGCTACGTATCTCGTCTAGCGATACGATCTGTTTCTTCATCGTTGGATCTACTACGGGGAAAAGGTATGGTGTTTCAATGGTTCCGCTTCTAGTCTTTATCCTACCTATTCTAGCGAGCAGATCTGTGTAGCGAACCTCGAACATGGATTCGCTACCACTACCTAGAGCCTCTCTTCGTCTTCATGTAGTTCTCGAACAGTTCGTATATTCGTTGAGCTAGCTGACCCGAACCCTCGACACCTCGTTCCGTAACCCTGATCCTATCGTACACTATGACTGCGTTGATGTTGGGATCAACTCTAACGCTTGCAGGAGGCAAGTTCAGGTGCTGAAGGATGTAGTTTGCGAATTCGTGAGCGTCGAATAGTTCTTCCTGTACGAGTAGGATCTCGGAGATCGCGTTGCCTAGAACTACCACTTTCTGGAACTTTCTTCCATCGGAGCTCTCTGCATCAGCGATAACGACGTGTAGCGAGCTTGGATCGAACGCAACTAGCTTACCTACGTAGCTTCTGCCATCGCTGAGCCTAACCATGACACGCTTATCGAGCATCTTGTTGAGCTCAACAACTATGTTTCGGGTAGCCACGGCTAAGCTCATCGATAAGCACCCGCGTGCTTGGAACGCGTTGAAGTATATAAGCATATATATCTCATCATGGTACCCAGCCCTAGGCGAACTTTATCGAGGGAGTAGATCATGGTCGAAGAGGCGAAGTTTCGATGCGTACTTAGGAAGGTAGAGCCTTCGCTGATACCCAACGTATACATATTGCACTTCGATTGCGAGAACGGTATCGGTATCGTGATGGATATTCATCGCGAAGTCAAGACCGTGGATGAAGGTGATCGAGTAGAGATAACGATCTCCAAGAAGATACCTCCCTACGAGGAGGGTAAGGACTTCCTTGCACGTGGATACGTATTCGCTAAGAAGGTTAGCAAGGAAAGCGTTCGGGAAGGTGATAGACAGGAAGAGTACGAAGTATACAAGCTGTTGATAAGCTTGTGGGGATTCCTAGTGGTTCTGAAATCGCGTGATCCATCGATTCACAATCTCTTCGACTACATGGACGAGATCTACATGCACATCAAGAAGCTGTGAACACCTTTTTAAAGACTTCGAAAACGTAGGGGGATAGTGGATCTATTCGATCGATTGCTTTCCTACGTAAGGAGCAGGAAGAGCATGGTCTTAGCCTTCTCTAGAATAGGGAACAGCGTTCTCGTGGAGATCAACGGTGAACGAACTTCGTACGTAGCGATAGCTAAGCTCGTCTACGCCTATGGTGGCGAGGAGGAAGGTCCGGATCTATGTACGGAGATGAAGAACTTCGTCGAGAAAGTATTCAGGAGCCTTACGGATACCACAGTATCCATAGTAACGATCGTTAGCAGCCATGGATGCTCGACCTACGTAGTGGCATCTTCGAAGGATGAAGAGAGCCTTAGGTATCGTCTCGACGTAGTGTGTGGAACTCTTGAAACTGTTAGCGAGGGATACGTAGTATGTCAGAACGTTAGCGCTTCCGAAGCTCTATCCGTAATCGCTCGCATGTTTGTACCTCCATCCTTTAGCTTAAGACGCGCCAAGAGCTGCGATGCACCTACTGAACTGCACGTAGCTTCGCATGCTCCTAGAGTTCTAACGCTTCCGTTTCAAAGTCTTGACTACGTTAAGCAGGTTTTCGATCGAGGAATAGTTTCGATAGGTAGATTGGTAGGGTACGAAGATATCGTGGTCAAGCTTAGCGAGATCCATCTAGCTCGACACATCGCGATAGTTGGTGCTACGGGTAGCGGTAAATCAACTACGGCTTCGGTGATAGCGGTCGAGGCAGCTAGGAAAGGGTACGCGGTACTCATAGTTGATTGGCATGGAGAGTACGAAGATCTTCTAAAGGATTGCGATGTAGAGGTTCTCTACGCAGATCCTCTCAAGGATACCGTTCCAGAACCGCTGAAGCTCCACGAACTTCTTCGGAGGGAACCTCTTGCCTTCATAGAGGTTCTCGAAGCTGGTCTCGATCTAACGCCGGCACAGGTACATATACTGGAGGACGCTGTGAACATTGTGAAGGATCGTAAGGTTCATGGCTACGTCGTAGACTACCTCGTAGACATTATTCAGACCAGCACTACGTCTGCACGATGGTTTACGGAATCTAGGGAAGCACTCCTAAGGAAACTCAAGCCATTAACTTCGCAGTACCTAGGGGTTAACTGGTCGAAGCTCAGATTCGTACCGATAGAGCGTGGCAAGGTTATGATATTCAACGTGTCTAGCATACCTAACGTAAGGGTGAGAAAGGTATTGACATCCCTACTACTGAGGTCGTTAGCTCTGCACGCACAGTATGGCGATATCGATAGACCTTTACTCGTGATCGTAGACGAAGCTCACAACGTTTTCGATGAGTACAACCCCGTAACCAAACTCATTGCAGAGGTTAGGAAGTGGGGCATAGGTTTTGTAGTGATTTCGCAGGCGCCATCGATGCTCGATTCCATAGTTCTGAAGAATACGAATACGAAGATAGTGCACGCACTCAAGGCATCGCAGGACATTAACGCTGTGCTAGCTTCGATAGCTGTTGATAGACGTATCGTGAAGACAATTGCTAGTCTTCGACCGGGAGAAGCATTGCTATCGATTCCAGAAGTACCTATGCCTCTATTCGTAAAAATCGATGCAGATATAGTTAGGAGAAGAATCGATGAATAGAAAAATCTTGGATCACGAACTTGCTAAAGAGTTTACTCCTCTTCCTTCTTCTCCTTCTTCTTTTCCTTCTCTTCCTTCCTTCTGCTTGCAGCGATCACGTCGTCGATCCTTAGGATCAGCGTTGCGGCTTCGGTACCTGCCTTGAGCGCCGATAGCTTGACTAGTAGAGGCTCTACGACACCCATCTCTTTAGCATCCTTCAGTTCGCCCGTGAATACATCGATACCGATCCACTTACCTTCGGGCTTCATGTGTGCTGCACGTAGTTTCAGTACGTAGTCTACTGGATCGAGACCAGCATTGCTTACCAACGTTGCTACCAGTCCTTCGAGTGCTCGTGCGAATGCTTCGACAGCTAGACTCTCCTTACCACCGACTTTGTTCGCATACTCTCTTAGGTGCTTAGCTAGCTCTATCTCGAAGGCTCCAGCACCGTACACTACCTTTGGTAGTCTAAATACGTCTGCAACAGCGCTGAGAGCATCTCTGAGAGCTCGTTCAGCTTCATCAGCTAGCCTTTCTAGACCAGCTCTGATCACGATGGATACAGCCTTCGGGTTCTTACAGCCTTCTACGAATACCATCTTATCTTCTCCAACCTTTCTCTCTTCGACTTTCGCAGCCCATCCAAGGTCCTTCTCGGTTAGATCCTCGATGTTGCTCACGATTTTTCCTCCGGTTGCTTTCTCTAGTTTCTCCATGTCGCTTCTCTTGACTCTTCTCACGGCCATGATTCCTTTCTTTGCTAGGTAGTGTTGCGCTACGTCGTCGATACCTTTCTGACAAATAAC
>JAMOOB010000323.1 GCA_027066265.1 Desulfurococcales archaeon | reverse complement strand
AGATCCGGCTGCGCTTATTCGTGAAGTACTGCTTAGCGAGGAAAAATCTCGCGTTGTAGACCTAGGTATAAAGGACATCGTTAGAGAAGGAGCAAAGCGAGGAATAAGGTTATTGTTGGAGTACAAGATGCGTTCACGACCGTTAAGCGAAGAAGAGAAAAAGATCTACGACGTCATCAAGACGAAATCTCCCGATGCGGACGTAATCACGGTGCTCGACATTGTTCCACTAAAACAACAGTTCGAGATTACAAGCGAGCATGTTCCAGACGCCCTCATCGTCGTTAAGCAAGGTCATCTAGGTAGATTGGTAGGAAAGGGAGGAGAACGCATCAATGCTGCTGAGCAAGAGCTTGGTAGGAGACTTCGAGGCATAGAGCTGAACCTCGACTTTAGGGACGCAGTCCGAGCCGTTCACCCAACGTCGTGGATCTGGAAGCACATCGAAGAAGTAGATTTCGCTGGACCTAACCTCCAGATAAAGGTATACGACGACGTTATAGGGGCGATGGTTGGTCAGAGAGGAGTCTACGTGAGGTTCCTCGACGCCGTATTCAGGAAATTGTTAGGTATAGGAGTTAGAGTAGTAGCAATCGAAAGACCTAAGCCAAAACGAAAGTAGCGCAATCGCGATCATAGCCATCTTTATTTCTTTGAACGTAGTTCTTCAACGACGTTCATAGCTTTCTTAAACGTTGCTCGTCCAACCATTAATGGTTCACCATTATCTACAACCACATCTCCTCCGATTATCACAGTATCAACCTTAAGTTCTCCCAGCACGATAGCTTTAAACAATCCATTAGTAGACATCGGAATAGGGCCGCTAGGAGGTTCGCGGTAACTATATATCACGATATCTGCGGGAACACCCTCTACAATACTTGCAATCCCTATATCGAAGTTCTGAGCGTTCCACTTAATTGCGGCTTCAATAGTTTCGATATAGCTACCCAGCTTGTTATAGACCTCGTAAAGAAATAGATGTGGTGAAAGCTTCGTTGGATCCTCGAAGCCAACACCATGTCCTTTCACAATCCTTCCATCAGTGAACACTGATCGTAGATCAAGAGCTTGTGCAGGATTGATCAGTATAACTCTTCGAAGCTTGCGTTCTTCAATGATTTTCCTAATCTGTAGGGGATCTCCTTTACAAACGTATGCGTACGAACTCGATGCCTCAATCCTTTCTAGTGTGCTTGCATCACAACCATCGTATCGTACTCCTATCGAAACTATGCCTTTAGCAATCGCATCCTGCTCCGACACCTCTCTCTGAACATGTCTTAAAGCTTCGTCTAGATGTTCTACTCCTTCAATAACTATTCTCGTTCGTATCCACGATGTTGATACTGCTCGTGGAAGATACTTGAAGTGCTCTTCCTTCGTTATCGTAACTAACGAAGTTGCTCCACGCATAGCTAGCGACGTTAGAGCTACCTCCAGCAATGCTTGTATCTCTCCTTTGCTAAGCACTTCAACAAGT
>JAMOOB010000322.1 GCA_027066265.1 Desulfurococcales archaeon | reverse complement strand
CTCCAGGGATCTAGTTGCTCGTGAAGTCGTGGAAGGGTATCCTCGCGTACTTAAGTGCGTTAAGGTGATCGAGGGAGCGCGCGATCTTGAGGAAGGGTGCGTACGGGCCTTCCTAGAGCTTCTAGCGTCGGAAGTGGATACGGTGGTAGCGAGGAAAGGTGGTTTAGCGCTAGCTCTACGGACTCTACGACTCGCTCGGGAAGTTCTTAGAGGCTCTAAGCCCATAGACTACCTAGACGAAACTCTGAGCGAGGCTCGCGTTTCACCTGGATCTGTAGCCGACATAGTGGCTACAGCTCTATCCTTAGTAGTGCTAGAGAGGGTTGTGGAAGCGTACCACGATAGGATAAAGCTATGCGTAGCCGCCTTTACCACGCGGTGAAAGGCGTTGATGAGTAGGGAGGAGTTCTTCAAGTTACTAAAGAGGCTTGCTGATGCTAACGGCCCTACGGGCCGTGAGTCGTGGGTTAGACAAATAGTTATCGAGGAGCTTAAGGAGGTTGCTGACGAAGTTAGGATCGATTCGTTAGGTAACGTAATAGCGGTTAAGAAGGGTCGAGGAACCGGAAAGTTCATGCTGGCCGCCCACATGGACGAGATAGCTCTCGTGGTTAGCTATATAGACGATAAGGGCTTCATAAGGTTCCTACCCGTTGGAGGAGTAATAGAGCGTAACATAGTTGGTCAGAGAGTCAGGATCGTGACTAGAAGCGGTAGAGTTGTCAAGGGAGTCATAGGGCTAAAGCCTCCTCACGCAGCTAAGCCCGAAGAAGCTAGACAGCTACCAGAGATGAGGGAAATGTTCATTGATGTAGGGGCTTCCTCGAGGAGCGAAGTAGAAGCTCTAGGGATTTCCGTAGGGGACTTCGTGGTATTCGATCGCGATCTAGAGCTACTAGGCGAGAAGAGAGTAACCGGCAAAGCCCTAGACGATAGGGTTGGAGTAGCCGTGATGATAACCGCGTTCAAGGAGCTCGGAGAGCTAGATGTGAACGTTTATGCTGTAGCTACTGTTCAAGAAGAAGTAGGGTTGAAGGGCGCTAGGACAGCTGCTTACTCTATAGATCCTCACGCAGCTATAGCGATAGACGTGACCATAGCTCAGGACATACCCGGAGTGGACGAAGCTGAGTACGTGACTAGGCTAGGTAAGGGCCCCGCAATAAAGGTTATCGATGGTAGGAAGGGTACGGGATTGATTTCGGATCTTAGGATTGTAGATAAGCTCGTAGAGGTAGCTAAGGCTAAATCGATACCCTTCCAAATGGAGGTTGCTCCAGGAGGCACTACGGATGCATCAGCGATAAACCTAGTCCGAGAAGGAATTCCAGCTGCTACCGTCTCCATACCCACGAGGTACCTACACTCAGCAGTAGAGTTGCTAGACCTCGACGATGCTATTAACGCTGCTAAGCTACTGAAGGAGTTCCTCGAATCCATAGATAGCGAATGGGTCTCCAAGCTAAGGGGAGAAAAGATTAAGTGATTTTT
>JAMOOB010000321.1 GCA_027066265.1 Desulfurococcales archaeon | reverse complement strand
ACGGTCGTTAATATAGGTGCCTCACTTTTCTGGCAACGTCGTAGGTACGTAGAGTACCGCTATGCATTAGCGTTGGCAGCCCCCATACCCTTGCTCATCGCGTGGATCAACGAACCCTTGCTTCACCTAGCTATAGCTGCCCTCCTATCCTTCGCGACCACGGGTGCGAACTTCTTGGCTAGCTTCGTGTTCGCAGACTTAACTCGTAGAATCGATGTTTCACGCGCTTCCATACTCCTTAGCACGAGTTGGATCCTTGCACAAGTGCTTGGATTAGGTGTTTCGTACGTACTACTCGAGATCGGTGTGGGATTCGAAGGCGTTGCAGTTACGTGCATGGTGTTCAGCACCGTATCCGTGATCATAGCCTTCACGATGCTTCCCGAGGTAGCTGTTGTTCCACCTCACCACGCTATGATCTACGCTAGGCATCTCTACGCAGTGTCTACGGCTAGCTACAACTTCGTACTCTTCACCGTGCGTAGCTACGTAATCCTAGCGCTGAGGCTCTTAGCTATCGGGCTGACGTTCATGGTGCTCTACGTGATTTATAGGGTTCTGTTATACCTAGCATCGGTACCCTAAACCATGCTGACCGCAGCCATGACCAACCTAACAACTACTGCTTTGAGAACCAACGAGACCGTGATCAATGTACTCGAGGACGCTTTTAGGAAGACTATCGAGGAATTGATTCAGTTATCCCCGAAGATAGTCCTGTCGATTCTTCTCGTGGCTCTCATAGCAGTGCTGGGAATGATAGTTATCGAGATAGTTAAGAGGATCCTCTTGGCTACGAAGGTAGACGAGTTCGTGAAACCTCTCAGCGAACGCTATGGTATACCTATATCCGTGACATCGTTAGCAACTGTACTACTGAAGGTTGGTTTCGCTCTACTAGCGCTGTACATCATAACCATCGGTGTGTTCCCGGAATACCGCAGCTATGTCACGGCCGT
The DNA here is from genome assembly GCA_027066265.1 of Desulfurococcales archaeon. Classification (GTDB taxonomy): domain Archaea; phylum Thermoproteota; class Thermoprotei_A; order Sulfolobales; family Ignisphaeraceae; genus JAADCV01. The sequence continues at coordinate 7,192 of JAMOOB010000321.1, read as the reverse complement.
GCTCGACATCGTGAGTAGAGTTGTTAGCGTAGCGATAACGATATTCATAGTCGTAACGATGCTTACGCTCGCAGTAGAGAAGATGCGTATGGAGCGAGGACTACGTGGATTCATGCTACTGCTATCTCTACTCATATCCTTAGCCTTACTCATAGACTTGATGAACCTTAGTCCCGAGCTAAAGCACTCCCTATCGTGGGGTCTATCCCTAGGGATAGGGTTGTCCATAGGCGTATTCACAGCGTGGTACTTCTTTGGATCCCAGATACCACGTAGAGAATCCAAGGAATCTCAACGATCATAGAGTCATACTTTCGAGCTTGATCGAATCCTAGACTTCAATACATTACTTGTGTTGAGTATCTCTACACGCAAACCAACGCACTATGCATTGCGTAGGTACGTACTTCGTGAGTCGAATCGTTGGAGCTGCTACGTAGATCTCGAACCCTCTATCCCTAACGCATTGCGCATCTATTTCGAGTACCACGGGTTTGGGACCGTGTCTAGCTGCCGTGATGCAAGCGTCTTCTACGGAGAGCGTTAGGTGTACGTACATCCTCTTCATAGGCTTTATTCCTTGTCTAAGAATCGAGTTTAGATTAGATAGCTGCGTTCCATGGTAGAGGATCCTAGTTTCAGTATCGAGAGGATACCGAAGTTCTAGACCAAGCGATGCGTTGTGACCGTACCTAGCCCTAATCATTCCGTTCCTAACCTCGAATCTTCCTTTAGGATCAAGCATCGCGATAGCTATGATGTGCTCGGGTCTCACCCATCGATAGAGATGAGCGTTCCTCCACCTAGTTCGTATACCTACAACGATGTCCTCTATCCGTGCCCAACCCTCTCTATCTAGCTCTAAGCCTATGGACTTCGGGTCGTGTCTAAGGATGTACGATAGAAGCTTACTCAACGCGAGTCTTCTGGAACCATCTAGGAAGAGCTCCGTAGGCTTACCACAGTGGTACTCATCCTCGGTGAACGCTCCACAGATACGGCATCGATAGACGTTCTTCATGTTATCCGTACCACTACGTATTTAGGGGTGCGGTAGCTTATCAGCCTGGGATCCGTGATGTGTGCTAGCCACGAGGAGCTGTTCTCGCTACTGAAACGATTGTGTGAAGCTTGGGGTCCTCCGGGTCGCGAAGATAGCGTGCGCGAGATCGTTATCGATGAGCTTAGGAACTACGTCGACGAAATACACGTCGATTCCCTGGGGAACGTTATCGCGGTGAAGAGGGGTGGTAGGGGCGGTGCAAAGCTCGTTCTAGCTGCTCACATGGATGAGGTCGGATTCGTAGTGTCTCACATCGACGACAAGGGGTTTCTGAGAGTGTTGCCGGTAGGTGGTCTTCACGAACGTAATGTGATCTCTCAACGGATAGCGATAAGGACACGCGATGGAAGGATCGTTCGGGGTGTTGTTGGTGCTAAGCCTCCACACGTTGCTAAGCCTGAAGAAGCTAGGCAGGTTCCCGAGTTCCGCGAGCTATTCGTAGATATCGGTGCTTCATCTCGTGAAGAGGTTGAGAAGCTAGGTGTTCGGGTAGGTGATTTCGCGGTGTTCGATAGAGATCTACAGCTCTTGGGTACGAAGAGAGTTACCGGTAAGGCTCTCGATGATAGGGTCGGTCTCGCCGTTATGATCAGCGTCGTGAAGGAGCTGGAGAAGCACGAAGTCGATCTCTACGCTGTTGCCACGGTGCAGGAAGAGGTTGGGTTAAAGGGTGCTCGCGTAGCTGCCTACGCAATCGATCCCGATGCTGCGATCGCGCTCGACGTTACGATAGCTCTCGATGTACCGGGCGTTGGCGAGCACGAATATGTGACTCGCCTCGGTCGTGGTCCCGCTATCAAGGTTATCGATGGTAGGATGGGTACGGGTCTCATAGCAAACCCCAAGCTCTTCAACAAGCTCATCGAGATAGCTGAGAAGCATGGTATTCCTTACCAAGTAGAGGTGGCACCGGGAGGCACGACCGATGCGTCTGCGATCAACTTGACCAAGCGTGGTGTGCCGGCCGTAACCGTGTCGATACCTACGAGGTACCTGCATTCCTCGGTTGAGGTACTGGATCTCGACGATGTCGTTAACGCTGTGAAGCTCGTGAAGCGATTCATCGAGGAAGTACCTAGCGAATGGCTCGCATCGCTCCGCGGATATCGTGCTAAGTAGTTCTAGGGATTGAGGTGCCCATCGTTTTGAAGCGCATAGCTATCGTTGGTGGGGGTGCCGTAGGTCTATCCTTTGCATACCTCATGAAACTCGCTGGCATGGATCCTCTAGTCGTTGTTCGAAGACCGGAAGCCCTCCAAGCTCTTAAACGCGAGGGTCTCGTAGTCGAAGACGTTGAGCGTAGATCGAGGGAGAGGATATTCATCGATGTTGTTCTGTGCACGGATCTATCGAACGAACGATTCGATCTCGTAGTCATCGCTACTAAGGCGTACGATGTATCGGGAGCTCTACCCATAGCCTCTAAGCTATGTAGCGATACGTGCTGCGTTCTAGGTGTTCAGAACGGTATAGGAGTTCACGATCTGATTCATCGAGTATGGGGTTCGCGAGCTGTTCACGCTGTTCTAACCATGGGTGCCACGAGACTTCGAGACAACGTTGTTAAGCTCGTTACACGTGGCAGAGCTTTCGTTGGTTCTGCAAGCGGTGTTACGGACTGTGTTCGTACGTGGATCGAGATCCTCAACGCGATGGGTATAGATGCCCACGCTGTCGAAGATCTCGAGGGTTGGATCTGGTTGAAAGCTCTCGTGAATTCCGCGATCAACCCCCTAACTACCTTGCTACGATCTGAGAACGGTAGGCTTCTCGAAGACGAGCTTCTTGAGCTTGCTAAGGAGGTTGTGAAGGAAGGTATGGAGGTTGCTCGAGCGCTGGGAATATCGTTGCCGCGAGATCCCGTGATGGAGCTGGTGAAGATTCTCGAAGAGACGAAGCTCAATCGATCCTCTATGCTTCAAGACGTCGAAGCATGTAGGAGAACGGAGATCGATTACTTGTGCGGTGCTATTGCTAGGTTCGGCGAAGCTCGAGGACTCAACGTAAAGCTCAATCGAGCGCTTACGATCCTCATACACGCTATCGAAGGTAGGTGTAGAAGCTCTTGACGATCGATCTGCTTAGCTTGCTATTGATTGCTTTGGGTAGCTTCATCTCTAACGCTATACCTTTCGTAGGTGTTCCCTACCTTCTAGGTGTTGGACTAGCTGTATCGAGGATGGATCCCGTAAGCGCTGCTCTAGCAATAATCGCTTCGGCAGCTGGAGCTACGTGTGGAAAGATTGTTGTGTATCTCCTAGGTGCAGGGGTTAGGCTTAAGCTCGGCGCTAAGAGCAAGGAGAATCTGGAGAAGTTCGTCAAGCTCTTTCGGAGATCAGCTTTCCTAGCAATAGTTCTCTTCGCTGCAACTCCTCTACCCGATGACCTTCTCTACGTTCCTCTAGGTATCGCTAAGTACCCACTACCGCTGTACGTTACAGCGGTATTCGTTGGGAAGATCATCGTGACTACCCTGGCTACGTGCTACATAGGTACCGCAGTATCGATCGTAACGAGCCTAGATCCAACGACTCCCCTAGGAGCGTTGGTTACCGCGATCGTGGTGGGGGCTACGGTGTGGCTAAGCTATATCGTGATAAAGCTTGATTGGGGTCGCGTCGTCGATGGGTTTGCCCAGGGATTCTTCGTAGGTATACATGAGCTCTTACGGTGCTTCGTCGATGTCAATCGAAAGCTCGTTACCTCTCTTCGATCCCTAGGTCCAGTACGTAGGCAAAGTTCATGAGTGTTCCGATCCTTGGTTCCTCCACGGGTACGCCGATGGGATTCGTAGCGCGGTATATCACGTGCACTTCTTCTCTACATGTACAGAGGCCTACGAGTACGGGTCGGAACCTGAACGCTTCATCGACGCTCTCGAATCCTTCGCCAGCAACGAGGGGAACAGCATTCCTTCCACCAACAACGATGCTTCGATACGTAATCCTCATCTCGTCAACGATCCTCGTCTCTACGAAGCTCCAAACCGTTTCACCTCCTCCCTCAACCATCATCGTCGAGATTCCGTAGGAACTGCTCAGAATCTTCATCGCTTCGACGAGGTCTATCCTCGGTCCTCTACCAGCGATCACGATCTCGACGCCTCGTTCATGCAAAGCCTTAGCCTTCTCACGATCGTGCATCTCCGTAGTTACGACGATCGTGGGATACGTGCTGGTATCGAAGATCCTTGCACTCGTTGGAACCCTTAGCTTTCCATCGAGAACAACTCTGTAGTACCGTGGTCTCGCATGTTCGAACTCCTTGGGGTAGAGCCTCGGATCGTCGACGATCACCGTGTTCGCTCCAACAACGATTGCATCCACCTTGCTGCGAAGCCAGTACTGTCTACGCTTATCCTCTGGACAGGACAGCCTGCTATCCCGTGCCTTGGTAGCTATCCTACCATCTAGGCTACACGTTGCGAATACTACTACGTAGGGACGGACTAGATCCATGATCTATCAACTCGTAGCGATCCTCCTCAGAGCTTCTAGAAGCTCCTGTCTCGTAACGATGGTGTGCGCATCTAGATTCGTACCTTCGTTAAGTTCGTGTCTAACGAATACGAAGAGATCAACAATGTCTGCTACCTCTGCATCTACGAAGCAATCGCTTACGAACGCTACCCTACCCAAGCCTAGGAGCTTTCTAAGGATTTCGAGCGCTCTTCTCCTACTACATATAGGCGCGTATATCTCGACGAACTTAGCTCGTTCTTCGCAGTAGACCCTTAGACCCCTATCGAGAGCCATCTTCATAGCTATCTCTATAACCTCCCTACTCACCGCCTTCACATCTCCGTTCCACTCTATGGAGAGACCTACCGCATCTCCAAACCTAGTTCTCCTAAGCTCGACGACGTAGTCAGCGCTCGTTTTTAGGTGTCGCGAGATCTCTAGGACTCTATGAGTATACTCTTCGGCGTTCCTAGGAATGACTATGATGTCGGGAGTCACGATCTCGCATCCATTGCAGCAGAGCAATGCGTCAAATGCTTCTGCTATGGATGCAACAGCGCTGTAGGAACGGAACGTAGCTAGAACTACCGTGTACTTACCACGCAACGTTCTGAAGAGTTCGAGAACCCTAGGATCCGCAACGGCTCGATATCTAGGAACGACGGGTGTAGCTACTACTCCGTGATACGAAACCACGAGTGTATCCACGTGTTTGAGCTCGTTTACGAGATCGATGACACCACCCATGATGACTAACCACTTCCGTAGCTCTAGAGCCGTCGATACGAGACTCTTAACTCTATCTCTGCAAAACACGATGTATCGCTTATGCTCGCAACCGTACTAAGCCAACCATGCGAAGAGTTGTAGGTACACACCGTGGCTGTTGCAATGCTACCGCTACGCATTCGTGCAGTGCCTGTAAGCGCTTACCATTCGAGAACTTGCTGGATGGTTTGAGAAAGCATTGCGAATATGATTCGCTTCTTTTTAGTGGCACTGCGTTTTTATCTGCGTACGAGGTTGTGGCTCTGGGGTGTCTCTGATGAGATTATGCATGCTTAGAGTGGTTGCTACGATAGTTGCTCTACTAGTATCCCTACCCGCTGTACCGAATGCTTACTCGACTACTCCAACAGAGGGATCGAAACCCTTCGTAAGCTCAGTGCTACTGCGCGAGGATCTGTACAAGGCTTACGTCGAGGATAACAGTACGTATCTACACATCGTGAAGATGTTGAGATCGCAAACCATTGAAGGCAAGACAACGATCGTGGATCTCTTGAAGGATAGGATTAGAGTTATAATGGTGTTCGATGCTGCAGCTCTGAAGAACATCGTCGAGAAGGGTGTTAGATTCATATCGCTTGCTAGGCTCGGTGATAAGTACCTCGGCATCGCCATGATCAGCAAGAGCATGGTGAAGGAGCTCAGCAACGTTCCGGGAATCGTAGCAATTGTTCCAGATATCCCACTGAGCTGGAGGGTTCCTAGACCTATCGAAGCGAAGCCAAGTCCGCAACCAATCAAGCCAAATGCTTCGCCAATGCTTAGAGCTGGCATGGGTTCGGCACCACTCATAACGAGAGCTGCTGAGGTATGGAGAGAGTTCGGAATCAATGGTTCCGGAATCAAGATCGGTATCGTCGATACCGGCGTTGATTTCGGAGCACCAGCTCTAGGCGTAGACAAGATTGCTAGGGATAGCAACGGTATACCGATAACCATCGACAACGAGCTCGGACTAGTCCTAACACCCATAACCGTGGAGCCCAACGCTAGCGGCTACATCAACGTACCTACACCGATACTTGCCTACGATCCGTGGACTGGCGAGATAGTTAACTTAACGCAGGGATGGGTAGAGACTAGAGGTCCCAACGGAACCAACGTAACCTACTACAACATCACGACGTGGTACGTCGGAGGAATAGAGTCTGAGCTACCGATGAAGTTCGGTATCGGAATCTTCTACGTTGAGTGGCGGGGTGGGTACGCATACTTCACAGCACCAGTACTACTCGTTAGCAGAAGCGGTGTTGCCTACGATACCGTGTACGTCGATCTATCAACCGTGTACTACTACCTAGCAGTATCGCTCAATGCTAGCGGTTACCGCTACGTCTACATACCGACAGCACCAGACTTCAACTTCAGCGATGAAACACCGGCGTACTATGGAAACGAAGTAATAGCACTAGATCTAGACGGTGATGGATACAACGACTTCTCGCTAGGTAGCATCGCTGGCGCTCTACACGATGCTCTATACATCGTGTACTGCATCAAGAACTACGGTTACGAGAACCTAACGCAGTGTCCATACCTACACAACCCACCGTACCACTGGGCTCTCCTCGACTTCATGGCACCAATATACCCAGGTCTAGATCCAGAGGGTGGCTACGTAACGATATTCTACGACTTCGATGGTCACGGCACTGCATGTGCAGCCACCGCTGCCGGTAAGAACGTGTCGTTCATGGTACTCGGATCCTATGGATACTACTATGCCGCCCTACCCGGTCAAGCACCAGCAGCAAAGATCGGTGCTTCCAACGCTCTATGGCTAGGAGACGTAGTTACCGCAACGCTATGGCTCAGCGGATTCGATCTAGTAGCCATCCATGGCTATCCTGGATATCCAGGAGAATGGGAGTGGATCTAC
>JAMOOB010000320.1 GCA_027066265.1 Desulfurococcales archaeon | reverse complement strand
TAAGCTACTGATGCTGCAGCAGCCGATAGCCAACAACCTAGCTACCGCAACGATTCTAACGGCAACCGCTCCCCAGATCATAGCTTGGGGCTTCCTCAAGACTCTAGCCAACGTAGAGGTTCCATGGCTAGGCTGGTTCGTTGCACAGCTACCGATAACGCTGACCACCATGATCTTGATGTGGTTGATAGGTCTCAAGATATGGAAGCCCGAGGTAACGGAGCCTCTCGGTGGTCTAGAGAAGCTGAAGGAGGAGAGAGCAAAGCTAGGTCCGCTAACGAGGGATGAGAAGGTTACGCTCGCCATCTTCCTCCTAGTAGTGTTCCTGTGGGCAACCGATAAGTGGCACACCATGATGTTCGCCGGGTACAAGATTCCGTTCAGCGTAGTTGCAGTGATCGGTGCAACGCTACTCTTCCTACCGAAGATAGGTCCTCTGAAGAGTTGGAAGGACGCTAAGGTTCCGTGGGATCTAATGGTGTTCAGCGCAGGTGCCTACGCAACCGGTATGGCGTTGGAGGATACGGGTGCTGCTCAGTGGATGGCTAAGGCTCTGATCGAGGCCACGGGTCTGAAAGCCGGCGTATCTACGTACACCGCCTACGCGATACTGCTAGGAATCATGCTGTACACAGCCATGATCTTCTCGAGCAAGACCGTGAGAACCGTCATATTCATACCGCTCTACATAGTGCTAGCCAAAGCTCTCGGCATACCGCCAGTAATGATTGCTCTACCAGCTGCGTTCACGATCTCGTGGACGATCTACCTACCATTCAACTGCAAGCCTAACCTGATCTACTACGGAACCGGGTACTTCACGGTCGTCGAGCAGTTCATCTACGGATTGATAGTGGCTACGATAGGCTACGTACTGTACCTAACGATCGGATGGGCATGGTTCAACTTCCTAGGATCGATAGGCGTTATTCCGTGGGGGTGAGGAACCATGGCGATGGCTAGGTACCTAACCCTAATCCTCGTAGCTCTAGCACTAGCAACGCTAACAATACCGAGCATCGCTGCAATGACCGTAAAGGAGGTTCACATCGTTGTAGACATCGAGAAGCCCGGCAAGTACGTAAGCATTGACTACGAGCTCATCATGACCATTACCAACATCAACGACACGGAGATAGTAGTTTACTTACCGACATTACTAAGCAAACCAAAGTTGAAGAGCTACGAATGCATCGTTGACGGCAAGAACATAGCCGCGAACGCAAAGCTTGTTACCGAAGGTATTCAGAGGGTCGTGCTAAAGCTGAGCGAACCCATAGGCGATAAGGTTGCTACGCTAAGGATCGTAGTGGAGGGCTACGTAAAGTCTACGTCGAAGCTATACGCTACCAAGGACTACAAGTTCTACAAGGACTACAAGCCGATAAGCAACAAGATACTGTACCTACAGATCGCGAACTACTTCCCGGACACTGCGTGGGGCAAGCTATACGTAACGGTAAAGGCTCCGAAGGGTTGGGACATATTCTACGC
>JAMOOB010000319.1 GCA_027066265.1 Desulfurococcales archaeon | reverse complement strand
AGGTATAAGCCCAGCGATATCGGCTCTGATCCTGGTGGGCATAGCCATCGCAGTAAGCATAGCTGTTGGCTACTTCCTGTTCAGCCAGACACAGACAATGGCGTCGAAAGGCGCTACGCTTCAGGTAACGGCCGAGGCTCACGATGCTGGGAACAACTATACTGCGGTGACCGTGATCATCAAGAACACGGGTCCTGAAGACGTCGAGATAAACTCCATCGTTATCCGCAAGCAGGGATCTACGACCGCGCTATCATGTACCTGGACAGCTAATCCCGCTTTCACAACGCTGAAAGCGGGTGCAACAGCTAGCTATTCAGCCATCTGTCAAGGAGCTTCGGCAGGTCAGAAGATATCGATATTCGTAGACGCTACTACGAGGCGTACAGGCACAAAGATATCGGCATCGACCACAACCGAGGTACAGCCATAGCCTCTCCTTAGGTGGTTCGCGATGGAGGTTCCAGGATACGTTTTTCTCATCCTCATCACCGTTGCTGCTGCAGCTATGGTCGTAGGCTACACCCTCAAGCTTCTTCCTGCTGTACATACCGAGAAGACTGTGAAGAGCATCGATGTCGAGCTGGTTTCGTGGAGCTACAGAGATGGGTTTCTATGCCTCGAACTCTATGCGTATAGACCTACAAAGCTAGTGCTGCTAACGGTCTGTGGCCAGGCTATGGATATCGATCTTATCGATGGAGAGACGCTGGTGTACCTCCCTATCGATTGCAGACCTCTTCTCCTTCTCGAGATGACGGAGAGCGGAGTACGCGTTGTCTATAGGTGGCCCCAATGATAGGGGTTAGATACGTAGCTCTAACCATTGTAGCCACCGTAGCGTTCCTCGTACTGGCATCAGCGTTCATGAGGCTGAGCAGCGTGGAAACCATCTACCCAACGTCTCTAAGAGACTTCGCTGCCTATGGCTATGCAAACCTAACTAGGTTAGAGCTCCACATCGCCAATCCGTACCCGTACCCCGTTAAGCTTGGCAACGCTAGTGTAGATCCTAGATCCGTAGCAAAGGTGTTGCTACCACTACGCACACCATATCCATACAGCTACAGCGGTTCCATAGCTCCTGGAGACGTCATCGATATTCGCGAAGGAAAGAAGGTGGTTAGCGGCATCGTCAACACCTCTCTTGATAACACATACGTTAGGTGGTTCGATAGGTACGTGTCTAGGCTAGGCATACCTGTTCAGAAGGACTACGATGCTAATAGCCTTGTTCTAAACGTGTCTCCACCTATGCCAGGAACCATAGATCTCGAGATCCCGACTACAGCGGTAGGAAGTATCGATGTGTGTGGCTACACAGGTCGTTATGCGGCTATATACATCGGTACAGAGAGTACGAGGTTCAGGATAGTCAACGGTACAGCGATTGTAGCTACTCCTTCTAGCACCGAGGTTCTTGGCGATGGCCTGTGTCTACATGCCGAGCTTCTAGGTAACGGTACCACCATCATCAACGGGACGAAGCTATCGGGA
>JAMOOB010000318.1 GCA_027066265.1 Desulfurococcales archaeon | reverse complement strand
ATCGTTAGCAACCGTCAGCTGAGCATCGAGAGACGTTGTGCCGATGGCAACCTTGCCAAGGAAGTAGGCATTGCCTTCCGAATCCATCTTAGCTCTCACTTCACCGTTCTTCCCGGCGGCTATGGTTCCCTCGGCATAGACGTCGAACGTCCATAGACCCATAGTCCATCCTGGTGGATAGCTCGTTAATGTTCCCGGCATTGGTTCTACCTTTAGCAATCCACTAACGTTTACCCATCGATTCGGATTAACGTTGATTACCTCGCCGTAGTTCTTGAGCACTAGTGCAACCCTTCCATTGTCTGGGAAGTAATCTAGGTACCAACCAGACGCTTCCTTGTTCTCGGTGATAGTGAAGTAATCCGCGCTCACGTTAATTGCCTGGAACCACAACCCATTGAATACGTTGTGCTCATTCGCGTTGAGATCCTGCTGAAGCACGTAGTTCTTGATTAGGTTCCAGCTATCGATCACATCCTTCGGGTAGTAGTTCTGAAGCATTGAATCGATCTCGGACTTAGTATAGTAGTTCGCTTGAACCCAATCCTCGATCTCCGTCTTGTTGCCGATGATCAGTTCGTCTACCTTGGAAGCGTTGTAGTAGTTGATCTTTACCCAGTTCTGTAGCTCGGTGAAGTTGCCTATGATTAGTTGATCCACCTTATCTTTGTCGTAGTAGGATACCCCTATCCATGCCTTGAGCTCGCTCACGTTTCCAAGGATCAGTTGATCGACCTTCGACTTGTTGTAGAAGTTCTCCTGGATCCACGCTATCTTTGCATAGATGTTCTCGAGCGGAACCCCGTTCTCCCTAAGCTCGTGAGCATTTAGGTACCCCGCGATGTATGCGTTACCATGTACTTCGAGCGGGTACCGCGGATAGTACGTGTTGATACCTAGCCTACCGGCGATGATCACGTCGTTCTCTATCGTTATCAGCCCAGCGAAGACTACCGGCGTCAACGCGACCAGCAATGGTATGAGGGATACGATGAGCCTGGCTCTCCTACCCATGAACGCCACCATCGTTTATGGAGCGATTATAAGGCTAATAAAGGCGTAATGGGCTCGGTGAGCGCATGAGGTACGTAAAGGTTCTTGCAACGTTGCTGATTCTTCCGTTGCTTGTAGTGATGCACACAGCTGTGGTGATGGGTGAGAGGGTCTACGTCTTCGATATCAGCGTAGGCGAGGGAGGCGTTGCGATCAACGTTACCGGAAGCGATAGGATCTCGATAGTTGGCTACAACGATACGAAGCTACTAGTGACGGACTTCATCGAGGGAGTGACGTCTAGTGCACGGTTGTTCGATATGGGTACAACTGTGGTTCCCTACGCAAGGATCGGAAACATGATCGTCGGCAAGCTGGGAGACGGCGATGGGTTCATCTTCAACGGTTCCAAGGCTAGGGTGATACGCGGAGCTCCGTGCTACGATATCGTCAATACCAGCGCTACGACCTTCTACGTCGTTTGCGGAAGCTACATCGTGGGGATCGACAACGAGCTGAACATTTTATCGGTTAGGAGAGTACCCAACGCGGTTCTCAGCGGAATAGCGGTCATCGGAGACGTTGCCACAGCTGTGGGAACGCTCAACGGTGATACGGGAATAGTTGTTCTGCTAACGCCTACGGGTACCAAGGTTTTCGAGGTGGAGGCGCCTTCGTACCTAAGCGATGTCTGTATCTACAACGGCAAGATCTACGCCGTTGGAGGGGTCGGAGACGATGTGCTGATACTAGCAATAGACCCAAGTACGCAGAGCGTTGCGTTCTCCAAGATCCTCGAGCCGAAGTCTCCGGCGTACGTAACGGGTTGCGTTGCTAGTAGCACCGATCTATGGATATCTGCACAGATCGCTTCGTTCCTACGAGATACCGGTGGACAGGACGTGCTTCTGATACGAGTAGTGGATACGACTCCCTACGGATACGTTCTTGGATCCCCGAGCGACGATCTGCTGGTTAGGAAGAGCGGTCTCTGGATCAACGGAACCGAGATCTGCATAACCTTCGCAACCTACGAGAAACCCAACGCACCGAACATCTTCGCTGGTTGCCTACCCCCCGTCGCGCAAGCAACGTACTTCGTAAACGAGAAGAGCTACTTCCTCTTCACACCCACGGATCTAACGAATCGTGGTAGCGCTACAGTAACGGTGAGCGCGATGACCGCATCCACAGCTGTGGTAACGACCGAGATCGTTACGCCAGCACCCTTCAGCGCATTGATTAGGACGTACTACGTATACGAAGTTGGTGCTTCTCCCGGAAACGTTACTGCTACCGTGATCGGTGGCTGGGCACCGGTGCGAGGATGGGAGCTAGATAGGAGCTCGCAGGTGCTGTTCGATACGTTGATGGCTACCGTACTCACGGTATCGGCTATAGCGGTGCTGGTTCTGGGGTACATGCATGGATGGAGATCGCTCTACATAGTAGCGATCCTAGCGATTCTAGGCATAAGCATAGCTCTCGCGGTCGCTAGAGCGGCGATACCGACGAAGGTAGAGCTAGTCAACGGAGAGTACCACTACGTCTACGAGAGGAACAGCGTTGTCCAGGTATACCTAGCACCGATAATGGTATCCATAACGACGCTGATAATAGCGCTAGCATTCAGAATGAGTCGAGTAACCTACGAGTTCGCATAAACGCAAAGAAAAAGAGCTTCGCGTTCGGGAACACGCTAGAGCTAGAGCACGAGCTTCTCCAACTGCAAACCTTTTCTACCACCACTAACGACGTAGAGGCTCAGCAATGGCATCGTCGGCATCGGTGCCGTGCCTTTCGCTACGGCGCCCATCGTCGTTCTGCGCGTTGTAGGCTTCGCCACCGCGGCTCTGCGCATCTTCTCCAACCGCTTTCTAAGCTCCTCGACGTCGATCCTCTCCACCGGTACCTCGCGTAGCTTCGAAGCTTCCCTCTCTATCTCCTCGATATCGATATCTACGTTCGGCAGAACGCCGATCTCCTTACCAGCTATCTTGATTACTGGAACGATGATCCTCTCTCCCTTCCACACGATCGTACCAATGTGCTCAACGCTTATCTTAGGCATGGAGATGGGTTCGACTATGACTATCTCTGGCTTGGTTGGCAACACGGCTATCGGTAGCAATCCCCGCTTCTTCAGCTCCTCTATCAGTACCCGATCCGTTACGGGCTTCGCAATCCTAGAGACGTCTGCTAGGAACCTCTCCTTTTCGCACGCTAGAGCGGCAAGCCAAGCGCGCTGATCCGGAGAGAGCTTCTCCCTCTCCACCGAACCGACGACGAAGAGAATCGGCGCGCTAGCCCTGGTCGCACGCGTTATCACGGTGAAGAGATCGACGAACCTAGCCCTAGGATCGAGAATCACTACCCTACGCAGAAGCTCTGGATCGAACGTTCTATCCACCCTGCTAAGTAGCTCGGTTGCTCGCTCGATAGCCATCTCAGCGAACGGATCTCCCTTCCTAAGGCTATCGACGATCCTAGGATCGTACTCGAGGAACGTCAACGTGCGCACGGGCACGTAGATCTCTCCAGCGCCGATAACTGCTTCCGGAGGCACCTTCGCTGGCTTGATCTCGAAGCGGATCCTTACCCATCTACCGTCCGGCGTACTGATCTCGTAGATCACGGCTCTGGAACCATCTGGACGCGTAATCGGGATCTTCCTAACGTGCAATCGATACCTCTTTCCACCGATATCGATCTCCATCCACGTATCGATCTTGTACCTGAAGAATCTCTCCACCTGTTGCAACTTCTTTGGATCGACGAAGATCGCTGGCTTGACCCGAGCCAGCTTCTCCTCGGCTTCAACGAATGCATAGACGTAGTTCTCCGGGGGAGCCGTCACTATATCTCTACGAATATCCTCGAGAACCGTAGCGAACTCCGTTAGTAGGTTCCTAACCGGGGAAGGCACCTTCATTCCGCCGATGTATTCGCTCAGAGCTTTGCTGAGCTTCTCGAGAGCCGAGACCACGTTCTTGCTCACGGTTGCGCGTAGGTAGCTCCATCTAAGCTTCTTGAGGAGCTTCTCCATCTGTTTCACGGTCTCTTCCGAGAGCTTGCCTTCCCTCAGCTCGCTGAGCATCTTCTCGGCAACTTGACTGAACTCGGATGCGAACTCTGGGGAGATGTGTCGTGCAAACGCTTGCTTCGCCTCGTTTATCGCTTCGACGAATCCTGGAGGCACTAGCTCTGCCTTGATCCTCTGCTCGATCTCCATGATGGGCTTCTCGATCCTCTTCATCAGCGAGCTGATCGCCTTGCGTACGCTCTCCTCGGTAGCGCTACCCATAGCTTTCCTAAGCACATCGTTTATCGTCTGCAGAACGCTCTTCATAGCTACGAGATCGGTCACAGCCTCGATCTCCGGACAAAGCTTCTCTAGCTTCGCCACGATTTCCTCTATCTTCCTGAGCGAGATCCCTCTTCCGCTAGCTATAGCCTTGCGAAGCTCGTTCATGGCTCCAGCCAGCGCTTTCCTGAGCTTAGCATTGACTACGCTTTCGGAAGCCTCCTTCAACGCGCTCAGCAGATTCGTTGCCAGGTTCTTCGACAGGATCGCTTCTCCCATGCGTGCGCTAGCGATCCTAGCCTTCACCTCGATGCTGAGATTCTCTACCGCTTCGAACAACGCTTTGAGCTCCGGATGCTTCTTTACGAACTCTCCGAGTACCTTGAGAGCCTTGTCCAGGGCTTCGTAAGCCTTCAGACCGTGCTTGCGAGCCTCGGTCTCGAAGAACCTCTTCAGCTCGTTGAGTACGTCCGAGACAGTCATCGAGTTCTCTATCTTCCTAGCAACGTTCTCGAAACCGTTCTCACGAAGAATACCGGCGATCCTCTTCCTCAGCCGTTCGACGAATACCGCCCTAGCGCTCGCCTCCCTCAACACATCCTCGATCTCTCTATACGCTTTCTCGATCTCGGTTCTGAGAATCTTGAACTCTCTACCCGAAGCCGTGCGCATCTTCTTCAACGCTTCGTCTATCCTTCTAAGCGCGTCGCTGAACCTCGCTCTGAGATCCTCGGGAAGCATTTTCGCTATCTCCTTCTGAAGCACGTTGCGTACATCAGCGAGAACCTTCTCGAGCCTCGAAACGCTTGGAAGACCCTTCGCTACCTCGTCGAGCCTAGCGATGTATGGCGCTACATCGATTCCCAAACGCTTACCTAGTTGCTCCAGGAAGCTCTTGGTCTCCTCTATCGTCTTCCTAACGTTTCTAACGAAGTCTTTCACCTCGGCGATCCTCCTAGACGCCACCTCTATGCTCTCCGCGCTGGGAACGATGCCTCTGCTAGTGATTCCAGAGACCTTGAGCTCGATCCTCGGCACCTCTATCCCTAGAACCTGCTTGAGAACCTCTTCGCGTACCCCAACGCTAACCTTCACAACGTTCCTAACATACTCGGGGCTGAGAAGCTCGTTGAACCTCCTCAACACGTCGAAGTAGCTCTGCTTCAGCTTAGCGATCTCGCTGATCGACTGCTTCTGTAGCAATTCCTTGGTTTTCCGAGCAACCTCGCTGAACGTCCTCGAATTCGCGAGAATATTCCTCAGTTCGTGCACTAGATCGGATAGGAACCTGTAGCCGTAGATCCTCGTCCCCTTCTCAGCGATACTCTTCGCAACATCGTCGAAGCTGAAGAACTCCCTGATCTCTGGATGGCTTGCCTCCAGAACCCTAACCACGTCTCCCTCCTTCACGATCCTCGCAAAGATCTTGTTCCTAAGGATCGGAGTCACATCGGTTACCAAGCCGATGCATAGTCCCAGCGGATCTCCTTGCGCAACGTTCTCGAGAACGGATCTTGCCCATCGAGGCAACGGAAGCCTGCCAACCAGCTTGGATATCGCGAAAGCGACGAGCACCTGACCAATGAAGTAGAGAAGATCGTTTTCATCCCTAAACATCTCGGACGCTATCCTCCGGAACGCTACCCCGATACCGTTGATTCCGTACCGCTTGCAACACTCGTTGAATGTGTCGAAGATGTGCTTCAATGCGAGCAATTGCTCGTACATCGCCCTGGGTCTGAGGAGCAACGTTAGCGCATCAAGAGCACCCGCACCAACGACACCGATATGCGACATTATCGGCATCACTCCCCTCTTGACCATCAAGGCGTTCGTTTCGTACACATCCCTTATCCACGCGCTGAGGTAGGGCTCGAACGATGACCACGCGCTCCACTTCTCGATAGCACAAGCAGGATCGTTCGGGTTTCTACGACAGTATTCAACGTGAGCACGCACAGCTTCCGCAACATCATGGTGACCAAGCTTGTCGAGGATCTCCGCCGTCTTCTCGAGCGCAGACCATACATCAACGTGCACATCGGTGAGCTCGAAGCCCGCTAGCTTCTCCGCCTCTTCGAAGACATCGTTCCACCTAACATCGCTAGAAACGTACTCTTCCTTGAGCTTATCCAGCGCTTTCCTGAACCTGGTAACGATGTCGAGAGCAATGTTGTCGATCTCGTCCATTCCGTAGCGGTACTCCCCCACAAGGCTATCCAATCTCTTGAGGTTGATCAGGATCCTGTACAGCGCGTTCACTACTCTAGAGCGATATCCGGAGTTCTTCAGGTAGTTGGTACCGGTGCCGTAGCTCGATAACAGCTCTCCGAGCTCGTTGTATGCATCGAATAGATTTGCTAGTAGAGCGAGCAGGTTCTGAAGCCTTCTAACGGTTCCTTCCACAGTATTGATCTTGCTCATGAGCTTGAACTTGACATCCTTCATCTCTTCGCTACGCGGATTCCATCCGTAGACCTCGTTAACGACCTTCCTAACCTCTCCCAGAAGCTTAGCTAGGCGGTTGGCTAGGTTCCACAACTTCTCTGGCGATGCTTCTCCTAGGCTCGTCAGCTCGTTGGCGATGCTACGGTACTCGTCGACTACGTGCGAGTACTTCTTAACGATGTTGAGGAAGTCGTACAGATCCCTAAACGCTAGGAGCGAACGCCTTATCCTCTCCCTTAGGTCGGATGGCAAGTACTGCGAAACCTTTAGGAAGAGATCAGTTGCTCTCTCTAGATCGTTCCTGAATACTTGGAGCAGTACATCGTCTACCTTCTCCGAACTCATTAGCTTGCGAACATCGTTGTTCAGAGCCTCGAGAACGCTCCTAAACTCGATGAGCGTCCCCAACCTTTCCTTGGCTTGGGTAAGCACGGAGTCGTAACCCATTTCAACGGCTTCGTAGATCACTTGGTAGGCGCGATCCAGATCCCCCCTCTTCAAGTACTTGCGATACGCTAGCTGAACCAGCGCCGGCACGATCCTGTCGCGAACATCCTTCGGAAGCTCTTGGAAGAACCTACAGACGTTGAACGACATACCTACCCACCCCATCCACCCGCTAGGTAGTCGCGATCATTACTTTGCGAGGAGTCTTAACCGATGGTGGCGAAGTAGCGAAGAAGCCCATCGATCTGAGCATGCACTCGATATCGCTGTGCGATAGACCTAGCCTAGGTAGCTTGAACACGATGACCGCGTATATCAAGCTGTCCTTGCCGAGCTCGTCGGCGATCTTCTTAGCATCTACGAGATCTCCCTTCAACGCTAGATACACTCCCTTTGCACGTTTGAGTAGCTCCTCGACCTTGTTCAAGGACTTGCGAAGCTTTTCAACATCTATCGGTTGCGCTCGAACCGTTCCAGACGCTTGCGATGCCTTCACTAGCTTCTCGTAGCTCTTCACGAACTCGTCGAGCTCCGATCTGAGCTCCTCAACAAGCTTCAGACCCTCGTCAACCATGTTGGGATCTATACCAACGCTAGGTTCTCGACCGTTCCTAAGAGCATCAACAACGTTCTCGAGAGCGTGACTAACGGCATCGACGATGCTCCTGAGCTCCGAGAACTTCTTGCGACAGTTCTTCAACTCTACAACGCTTCTGAGTAGATCGGGTAGCGGAACACCGTTCACGTCAACGTTCTTAATCGCTTCGTTTTCGGCTAGACGCAGAATCTCTGCATCGTCGCCACGCTTCAAGACGTCTATCAACGCGTTAACCATGCCTTCGCTGAGCTTGTTCGCGAGCTCCTTCCTTACGAGGTCGATTACCACAGCTGTGGCGCTCGTATACTCGTTTACCCTGGTACCGATCTCCACTACGTCTTGCATTCCCAGCCTCCTAGCATAGTCGATGATCTTCGGCATG
>JAMOOB010000317.1 GCA_027066265.1 Desulfurococcales archaeon | reverse complement strand
CGGCATCCTCGTCGAGTACGTACCTCGTACTCATCTTTACGTAGCCAACGGCTTCGATGGTAGCGTTGTAGATCCCTATCGGTATCCTCAGCTTCGCGATGCCGCTCGAATCGGTCGTGGCGGTGAAGGTCGTGTTGTAGTAGCTACTACTCGATGGCTCGGCGTAGGTGAGGTTCACCACCGCTCCGGATACCGGTGCTCCCGTCGTCGCGTCGTAGACGTTGAAGATCACCGTAACGTTCTCTCCAACGTAGCTACGGTTCTCCGCGGGTGGCTGTGGAGCTGGCGCTAGGTAGAGCCTTAGGATCGTATCGTTGTAGATCGGAACCGTTGTCACGGCGTCGTAGAAGCCGGGCTTCGATGCTACGAACGTCCAGGTACCGGAGCTGAGGTTCATCACCGCGATGCCGCTAGCGTTGGTGGTTGCTGTGTAGACGAGCCTCGAGGCATTGATGTCGGTTCCGAGGTACGCCCTCACGGTAGCGTTGGCGGAGGGTATCCATCTGTAGTGCTCTGCATCGTACTCAAGAACCTCGATCGTCACCGTGAAGTTGCCCGAAGGCATCGGTGGCGGTAGCGTCGGTGGTGGGTAGTAGACTGCTCTCCACTCGTCGTTCTCCTTGATGTAGTCGTACCTAGCCTTCGTTATCCTGCCAACGACCTCCACGAACGCTACCTTTCCGCTGGACTTCGCGAACTCGATAGCCATGTCTACGAACTGCGCAATGTCGTAGATCCTGTACGCAGATCCGTTCGCCGGTACGTGCACCGTATCGCTGTAGGTCTTCGTAGCTAGAACCCTCTTCCTAGTTCCGTCGAGGTAGGCTACGGTGATCGTGAGGCTGTACCCAACATCCTGCTCAGCCGTGCTATTGATCACCACGGTAGCGTGGTGAGCCAAGGTGCTGGTGATCCTCGTACCGTTGAAGTAGACGACTATGGATGCGTCGGGCGGTTGCCTATAGAAGTAGTTGAAGATGAAGGTC
The DNA here is from genome assembly GCA_027066265.1 of Desulfurococcales archaeon. GTDB lineage: Archaea > Thermoproteota > Thermoprotei_A > Sulfolobales > Ignisphaeraceae > JAADCV01. The sequence continues at coordinate 512 of JAMOOB010000317.1, read as the reverse complement.
TTGCACGGCATCAGGGTACCTCCGTTCGCTGGATCGATGTACAGCGTGTTCCTGGTCGTTACGTAGTAGTAGAGCTTGCCTGTTGGGCTGAGGCTAGAGTTCACCACGCGCCGAAGCTCGAACGCGCGCGTTATATCGTTGGTGAAGTTGCCGTACTTGTAGATGAAGATCCTCTCCGCCTTGACCATCGGGTAGGGCATGTCTACGAACTCTATCCTGTTGATTCTGATCAGAGCGCCTTCCCAATCGTAGTGCAGTACACCGGTTGTATAGCCGAAGTCTTCGAGAGGTTGCAGACTCTTCACGAGCACGACGCGTAGCTCTAGATCTAGATCTGCACGGTATCCGATCTTCCTACCGAAGTCTATCGTTAGCCTAGGGACGCCGAACTCTAGCGAGAAATCTGCGTACGCGCCATCGCTTCCCGGTATCAAGCTGTGCTCTATGCCGTTGATGTACACCTTGCGCAGTATCGAAGCTATTCCGGCGGGATCCGTCACCGTCATCTCTCT
>JAMOOB010000316.1 GCA_027066265.1 Desulfurococcales archaeon | reverse complement strand
CTCACGCTTGAGTTCGCTTCGTACACTCTCCCAGAATCTTATCCCGAGCTCGGAAGCTATCTTCTTCTCACGTTCAACGATATCGCGTGGAGGTAGTATACCTATAAGGAACGTTCTGAGACCCTCCCGCTTCACGATCTCAGCGCATCTCTCAGTCCATTCCTTGATCAAGCCCTCGATCCTACCTAGGCATACGTAGCAAGGCTTCGGGTTACCGATATCGATACCTATACTCTTGGCGAGCTCCGTGAATGGAGAACCACCGTTCTCGGCAAGCACCTTGATGAGTTCCGCAACGTTTTCTCCCTCCATATACCGTCGATGGATCTCCATTGCGAGAGCTATCTTCAAGGCTCGGCCTCGCGTAGCGTTGTCGAGTCCCTTGCCTAGGCACGCAAAGAGTCTTCCGAGGCAACGATCGCAGAGAGGGTATCTACGAAGAACTTCCTCAACTAGGTTGAGCACGTTCAAGACGTGCTCTCCTCGAGTTCGCTAAGCTTGGAGAGATCTATGCCTAGCTTCCTCAGCAATCCTCGTTGTCTCCTAACGGATCGCACCATGTTCTTCACCATCTCGTAGTACTTCAGAAGCTCCTTAACGTCCTCGACACTCGTACCCGATCCACGCGCTATCCTAATCATGCGGCTCCTATCTATGATGCTTGGATCCCTAAGCTCTTCGTACGTCATGGAGTCCATTATGGCTAACCACTTCTTGATCTTCTCTTCGCTTAGCTTGATCTGTTCATCGCTTATGGGGAGCATCGATAGCCCTGGTATGAGTTGCAGTATCTTGGATAACGGTCCGAGCCTCTTCATCGATCGAAGCTGTACGTATAGATCTGCGAGCGTAATCTTTCCGAGAGCGAACGCTCTCCGCATTCTCTTCTCAAGCTCTTCTCTATGCTCTAACTCCTTCAGCTTCTCTATGAGCGTAGGCAGATCTCCGAAACCTAGGAGTCTACCAACGAATCTACGAGGTTCGAATACTTCTAGCTCCGGTATCTTCTCACCAACACCGATGAACTTTATCGTAGCTCCTGTAGCTGCTACCGCTGAAAGTGCTCCACCACCCTTAGCAGTTCCATCGAGTTTGGTGATTATTATCGATCCTATCGGTGTTGCTTCGTGGAATCTCTTAGCTAGATCGTAGGCTTTCTGACCCATCGAAGCATCTATAACGAGCACAACCTCGTCGGGCTTGATCGCGTCGGCGATCATCTTCATCTCTTCGAGTAACGCTGCTTCCGATCCGTAGCCGTGTCTACCAGCAGTATCGACTATCACGATATCGCATCCTCTACCAAGGCATTCCTCAACGCATTTCTTGGCGATCTCTACGGGATCCTTAGACTTTGGATCGCCACAGAACGGGACATCGATTTGCTTAGCTAGCTGCTCCAGCTGTTCGTATGCTGCTGGTCGATACGTATCGGTACACACGAGACACGGTCTATACCTATGCTTCTTGTAGAAGTAAGCGAGCTTCGCTGCAGTAGTT
>JAMOOB010000315.1 GCA_027066265.1 Desulfurococcales archaeon | reverse complement strand
CCAAGTTCCTAAACTCGCTCCCGAGATCCTCGAGGACGAAGTCGTCACTGCGTGTAAGGAGCAATCCATAGCATTCCTGCCGACCCTTTCGCTAAGCGACTATTCACCTTCTTACATGCGCAGATTGACTAAGTTAATCAACATCGTTTTCGAGCTCGGAAAAGAAAGGAGCTGTAGGAAGGTTGTGAGCGCTAAGGAATTGGCTGCCTAGGTTCACGCCTCTAAATCTTATTTGATAGCTAGGTATCGGCTTCGAGGGTGCTTAGCTATTGCCTCCGAAGGATAGGAGGATTTGGGAGCATCCCATACTCGCGTTCAAGCGTGGTCGTAAGGTGAAGTTCTTCTTCGAGGGCATGGAAATAGAAGCTTTCGAGGGGGAGAGCGTTGCTGCAGCTCTCTACGCTATAGGCATAGACGTCTTCTCCTATAGCCCTAAGCTCGGTAGGCCTAGAGGCCCTTTCTGCATGATAGGTAAGTGCAGTAGCTGCTTCATGGTCGTAGACGGTGTTCCTAACACGAGGGTTTGCATAGAGCCCGTTAAGGAGGGCATGAAAGTTGAGAGACAGAGAGGATTAGCGCCCATCCCTTCCTCTCAGCCAGTTAATGATGTGGAACCCGAAGAAGCTCTGGAAACGGATGTAGCTATCGTTGGAGGAGGCCCTGCGGGATTGGCCGCTGCCTTAGAGCTAGCTAAATGGGGATTGAACGTCGTTTTAATCCACGATCACTTTAGATTAGGTGGTCAGCTAGTTAAGCAAACGCACAAGTTCTTCGGCTCTAAGGATCTATTCGGCGGGCTAAGAGGGTTCCAAATAGCCGAGGAAATGGCATCGAAAGTTCTTAGCGATGCTAGGATAAGGGTGCTAATGCGTAGCTATGCGTATGGGGTATTTCGAGGCGGTTGGGTAGGCGTTGCATCTAGGAACAAGCTCTATAGGGTTAAGCCTAGAGCCCTCATCGTTGCCACGGGAGCTAGCGAGCTCTACTTAGCTTTCCCTGGCAACGACTTGCCCGGGGTTATGGGTGCTGGAGGAGCCCAAACGCTGATGAATGAATATGGGGTAAAGCCTGGAGATCGAGCTCTCGTTGTGGGTTCCGGCAACGTAGGTCTCATAGTCTCGTACCAGCTCCTTCAGGCCGGCGTAAAAGTTGAAGCGATACTCGAGATCATGCCTTTCATAGGCGGTTGGTTCGTCCACGCAGCTAAAGTGCGTAGGTACGGCATACCGATACTCGTTAGGCATACGATAAAGGCCGCTTGGGGTAGAGAAAGAGTCGAGGGCGCAACTATAGTTGAGGTAGACGATAGGTTCCAGCCCATCCCAGGTAGCGAACGAGATGTTGAGTGCGATCTCATTCTCTTAGCCGTAGGGCTACAACCCGATGCTAGGTTGGCAGCTCAAGCTCGAGCCGTTATGAAGTGGGTTCCCGAGCTAGGTGGCGCAGTACCCGTTAGAACCATCGATTTGGAAACCACGGTTCCTAACATGTACGTAGCTGGAGATTC
>JAMOOB010000314.1 GCA_027066265.1 Desulfurococcales archaeon | reverse complement strand
ACTCCCTCGTAATGCACGGGATCGAGACGATGACTTCGCTAACCTCGTTCCCAAGCCTAGCAAGCTCGTGCACGAAGTCGACCAGCCTCGATCCACCGAGATCGATGTTGGGAGGATTCTCAACGAGATCCTCGAGCGTTTCCAGAACCTCGTTCCTCAAGAGATCGCTACCCACGTACATGTAGTTAAAGCGTGCTGCATCCCTAAACCCTCGACCGAACTCCATGAACTGCAGAAGATCTCCGAAGACTATCGATGCAAGGATCTCTAGATCGATGCATTCCGAGTACAGCTCCACACCGTTGCCTAGCCTAGTTATTGAGTAGAGGATCCGAGGACCGGCTTCCCTACACTTCGATACTAGGTAGGGACATAGATGAGCATCGATGTGTATATCGACGAACTGCTTGAAGTCTCGAGAAATCAGTCTCCGTAGAGCTGCACAGGATTCCGGTGGTAGGATTCGTAGCTCTCTCAACATCGATGGATCTACGAGTCTACGTCGCGATCTACGTTTCTCTACCTCGATCCTAGATCGCGGGAACAACGTTCGTGGCAACGAGGGCAACGCTTCTTCGAGCACCTCGTCCCTACCCAGCGATCTCAAGGCATGCGAAGAGTATATACACTATCATCGTCTCCCAACCTCTTCCCTACACCGTTCCAGCAGATCCTCGAGCTCGTAGCCGTGGGCCTTAACTACGTGAACGACCATCGACGTGAGTCTCTTGAACTTCTTGCCACAGAAAGGACATACACCGCTACCTCGATACCTTTCGAGCTTAGTCATCACGCACCTCGATACCGAGAACCTCTCGAAGTAGTGTCGATCGCCGAACTCTGGCTTGAGTCCAGCTAGCCATCTAGCTATGGAGTGCAGCACTTTTCCGCGATCCCGTTCCTTTAGAGGCAATCACCTCACCAAGCATCGACGATCTGCAGAGCCGTGCCGAAACGCTTAGCTCTGTCCTCTAAATCAAGTTTTTGCTAGTGTATCTACATCGAGTAGCTCGGTGGAGGCTTTGGTTGTGAAGGATCTGCTTGCGAGGTTCCGTAGAAGATCTCTCGATAACGAATCGAAGAAGGTCGTAGCTTCGTGTCTATACAACGAGCTGACCAGGATAAGGAGGATGCTCGTCGAAGCCTTCGACTACATGAGCGAGCGTAGGCTTAGGGAACTCTACGACATCTTCTCCCTAACCATGCTACACTTCGACAAGCTTCATCAACTCATGAGGAGGTTAGGAGGCTCTCAACGCATTGAGAACTGTCTCGAGGTCGTTCCCATGGAGCTACTCTTCGCGCTTAGGAAACTCGAATCAATAGCAAACAGATTGAGGTTGCTAGCACCATCCGCTTCGATGGAACAGCTGAGGTACACAATCATAGAGCTGAGCAACGCCATCGACGAGATCGCTAGGATAATTGGATCGGTATTCTAAGCTTAGCTAGCACTCTCAACGCCTTCGAACATCTCCTTCAACTCCCTAGGACTGAGAAACGTGTCT
>JAMOOB010000313.1 GCA_027066265.1 Desulfurococcales archaeon | reverse complement strand
CCAGCACTCAAGCTAAGCAACGTGAAGGGATGTCGATGTAGAGGTAGTTTCGTGTTGGATGTAACACCAAGTGGAAACACCGTGCTATGCGATATCATTGGAATACCGTTCGCGAACATACTAGAAGGTCTCGATACGGTCGTTAAGAAGCTCCTAGCACACCCAATGTATCGAGAAATCACGTCCATACCCCGCAAATGCTTATCATGTCCCTACGTAGAGCTATGCGGTGGAGGATGCTTTGCACGCGCATATATAGAGTACGGACGTGCGGATGAGATAGATCCCCTATGTCCACGTGTTGCATAGATGATGAGTTGTGGTGGCCTCTGAAGAAGTGATGACCAACCGCCGCACTGATCAATCCCTATAACCCCCTATACTCGAGGTAGCTACGGTGAATCAACGTGCCTAGCGCTAGACCTTGCCCCGTATGTGGACGTGGAATGTTTAGGTACAAAGCATTGCTAGAACACATCAAGCGCTACCACGGATGGTACTTCCAGGAATTCCTCGTTCCAAAGGGATCGGGTAAGGGTGGTAAAAAGAAGCGTAGAGAGTAGAGATTTAACCAACGCTCTTAAGTGCTTCAACGAGTTCTTTTACGAGCGTCTCTACATCGTCGTACTTCCTAACTATGTACAGGAAAGGATAGTCTGGAAGGCTGGTATCTAGTTCGTACGCAAGCTCACCGCTCCTCATTCTCGACGCTATCGTCAATGCTTTCCTAAAGCTATCTACATACTTCTCGAGATCTTCTACCTCGGATGGCGGTAGCTGAATGCTTATCGATACGCTAAAGGCTTTGTCACCACCTTCAGCGATCTGCACAACGATATCGTCTACATGGATCCTAACGTTTTCCTCTGCCTCGAAGCTTACCCCTAGCTTCTCGAGCTCCTCACATACACGTTTGAGCCACTCCTTACCACCGATCTCTACGGTTTCCTCGAACACGTTCTCACCTCCGTAAAGCTTTACACTCACTTCTAAAAGCTTCGCGATCTAGGTAACTCGATTACCACAAGAGCTTTTATCGGAGTGCAAAAGGCTTTTCGCACAAAGAGCGGTGTCTCTATGGCTCGTTTCCTAAACAAGTTACTCGAAGCACAAAGACTCTTGAGCTTCGACGATGTGTATCTAGTGCCCCGCAAAGCTCCTACCGAGCCCAGCAACGTTGATCTAACGACTAGGTTTAGCAGATCGATTCAGCTACGCATACCCATAGCATCGGCTCCCATGGATACGGTGTCGGAAGCCGATATGGCTATAGCGATGGCTATGCTGGGAGGCATAGGTGTTGTGCATAGAAACTGTTCCATAGATGAACAAGTCGAGATGGTTATGAAGGTCAAGACCGCTCCCCCCATCCCATTAACACTATTCTACGCTTACATCGACGAACCTTGTCAACGTGTTATCGAGTACATGAAGGATCAATCACTACGCGAGATCCCTGTCGTAGACTATACCCATAGAGTGCGTGGCTACGTAAGGTACGGCGACTTGGTTAGCGAGTGCAGAGAAGATCCTACGAAACCTGTAGAGCTCTTCATCAAGAGCGGCGACATCTATACCGTTGATCGTGCAGATAAGGCTAGGAAGATCATCGTTGAAGGACTTCGCGACGTTATCGCTATAGTTGATCATAGTGGTAGGTACCTCGGAACAATGACCGTGAGAGAAGCACTCGAAGAATACCAACCCGTTCTCGATGAGGATGGACGCTTACGCGTAGCTGCAGCGATCTCTCCCTTCGATCGAGCGAGAGCATTGAAACTCGATAGATTCGTCGATGCATTGGTTTGCGACGTAGCTCATTTCCACAACGTCAACGTTCTGCAAGCATCCAGAAACCTTGTCAAGGAGTTGAAGAGCGATTTCGTTGCTGGCAACATAGGTACGTACGAAGCTGCCGTGGACTGCATCGCTACCATCGATCGAATCGATGCGTTTAGGGTAGGTATAGGCGGAGGCTCGATATGTACGACTCCCGATGTGGGAGGAGTATACGCGCCAACTCTATGGGCGGTCGCTGCAGTAAGAGATGCGATAGAAGATCACGGACTCGACATACCTGTAATAGCGGATGGCGGTATACGGACTCCGGGAGATGCTGTTAAGGCTCTCGCTGCCGGAGCTTCGAGCGTAATGCTGGGCTACGTGCTCGCGGGAACAGACGAAGCTTCTGCACCAATCATAGCCGTAGGTGAGAAACTCTACAAACCCTACCGAGGCATGGCTAGCAGAGGTGCTATGGCTAGAAGGTTCTCTATCGATAGGTATTCGAGAGCTTCGAAACGCGTAGCAGAAGGTGTTGAAGGGCTCGTACCATACAAAGGTTCGGTGAAACGAGTAGTACGCGAATTCGTCGAAGGAATTCGTGCCGGGCTTGGATACGCTGGTGCTAGAAATATACGAGAGCTATGGGAAGTAGCTCGATTCGGGCTCTGTCCAAGGAAACGAATACCTCGAGAACTGCTTAGCATAGACCAACGTTAGCAGGGTTCTATGGTTGCTGGAGGCTTCGTAGTTATGGCATAGACAACCATCGTAACATTGGGTATCTCGTTCGTTATCCTCCTAGCAATTCTATCCAATACTTCGTACGGAACCCTAGCCCAGTCAGCAGTCATACCGTCCTCGCTCTCAACGATGCGAACTATAACGATGTATCCAAGACTTCGCGCATCACCCTTTACTCCAACCCACTTATCGTTCCCAACAACTGCAAACGCTTGCCATACCTTATCGTAGAGACCAGCACGCTTAATCTCTTCCTCAACGATTTTCGACGCCCTTCTAACTATGAAGAGCTTCTCCTCGGTAACCTCACCGATTATCCTCACGGCAAGTCCGGGACCCGGAAATGGATGTCGATAAGCTATTTCGCGCGGTACTCCGAGCGCTAACGCAAGTTTACGAACCTCATCTTTGTATAGGTACTTTATGGGTTCGATAACTCCCAACCCTAATTCACGTGGAAGACCAGCAACGTTGTGATGACTCTTTATCCTATCGGCACCTGGAACCGCACCACTCTCTATAACGTCTGGATACGTTGTTCCTTGCGCAAGCCATTTTATCGAAGGATCTCTAGAAGCAATCTCCTTGAAGATCTCGGCGAACAGTCTACCTATTATCAATCTCTTTTCTTCGGGATCCGCAACGCCTCTCAAGCTTTCGAGGAATCTCTTGCTTGCATCTACAAACAATGGGTTCAGACCTAGCTTCCGGAGATTCTCTAAAACCTCTTCACGTTCTCCCTCCCTTAGAAGTCCGTGATCTACAAACACCGCAACGAGTCTATCACCGACGGCTCTCTTAACGATCAATGCCGTTACAGTGGAGTCTACACCTCCGCTGAGCGCACACAACACCTTATCGCTGGGTCCAACAATGCTTCGTACCTCCTCCACGAGCTTATCCACGATGTTCTCCATTCTCCACGTCGGTCTACATCCAGCAATCTTCAGAACGAAGTTCTCGAGAAGCTTCTTTCCACGAGGAGTGTGAACAACTTCTGGATGGAATTGCACTCCGTAGATCGGTTTGTCTATCAGTTTGAACGCTGCAATGTATCCAGTTTCACAGGATCTCGCTAGCACTACTGCATTGCTGGGCAGCGAAGCAACGTAGTCACTGTGACTCATCCACACATCTTCCTCATCTCCCCATCCCTCGAAGAGAGTATCTCTCACCTCGATGCGTATCCTAGTCCTACCGTACTCACCTACGCCACGCTTAACTTCGCCACCAATCATGGTGGCGAGCAGTTGATGTCCATAGCAGATCCCTAGGATCGGTATTCCTAGGCCTAGGATCCAGCTATCTACTCTAGGAGCATTGGGTTCACACACACTTCGAGGACCTCCGGAGAGTATTATGGCCTTGGGCTTGATCTCTTCAACGATGCTACGATCGAACTGGTGATAGTGCACAATCTCGCTATACACGTTGAGTTCACGTACGCGTCTCGAAATGAGGTGCGTATACTGACCACCGAAGTTGAGGATCAGCACCGTGTCGTGTTCTCTGTAAGGTTTCCAACTCACGTACACCACCTAGGATCGCTTCCTAATGTATGCTTTTTCTACATTGATCAGCCCAGGGTTTACTCTTCATCAATCCGCCGCACGGCTCCTCATCATCTTTTATTCTAGGCAAGCATCAATGTAATGGGTGTAACAATGAAGGTGTGCTTCCTCGATTACGGAAGCTTTCTAGAGCTTAAAGCTTTCGCGATACTGATGCTCGAGGATCAAACCTTACATACCTTATTCAAGGAGGGTTTCCTATCGAAATTCATACACGTATCCAAGGTTCCTAAGGAAGATCTTACCAACTACCTTTCACGTATGGAGAAGATGTTCGAACCCCTGATAGAGAAGCTTCGCAACGAAGATCCGCAAGCATTGCTTTACGTATACGACGATCCTGAAGCCGTAATTAAGGTGTTGGAGATGTATAGACCTAGACTCGTTGTTGTAGAGGATGGAGCCGCATCGTTTGTCGAAGAGAACGTTCCTAGCGAAACAGTTGTGAAGAAGTTGAGCGAAGCTCTCAGCGAAGAAGAGCTTTCCCTAGATATGGGCGCTCTACGCATTCATAGAGACGAGATCGAAGCTGTCTTCAACATGTTGAGTACATACCTACAGATCGTGCTTAGGTATGCGCATCGCAACCATGTAAGTATCGAACAAGCATTGCAAGGCTTAGCCATCTACCTGAAGGCATGACGCTAACCAAACCATAAAAGCTATGGAATGCGTTTAAGTGGTTGAGTGTGTTTCAGACTTCATTTCTTTAACCATCGAGATTCCGCGAAGCATCACTAATCCTCCTATCCATACGTATATACCTAGGAACCCAAGCCTAATGGCTAAATCCACCAAGCATTTCGTTGCAGTAATCAGCGTTGATTCAGCTGAGCTCGTTTCTACGACACATGTATAGCTACTCAAGAACGTTAGAGCTATGGATGCTGCATGAATGAGCATTACTAAGCCCACGACTATTATTGCAAGACCGCTGTACCTAATGATGTTGATCGACGAGATCAAGTTCGCAACACCGTAACTGGCTACACAATGCATAGATATTTACGTTTCTCCGGAAATCGAAAAATGTGTTGTCGTTAGAGTTCAACATAGGAAGGTTCTACACCCATGAACTCGGCGAAGATAGCTGAGAATCGTTTCCACCACTCCTTCAATGCACCATCCTTATCCTGCACGAACTTCGTGAACCAGTCGTAGACTCCGATTTCGCGGGCAATCGTTACGTATAGATCCTTTGCTTTCTCGCTCTCTAGGTATCTAGGTACGTAACCTGCTTTCTTAGCATACTCGATGAATTTCCTATACACTTCCTTTGCATGTTCATCGAGATCGATTTCTATACCTATCAACTCGTACAATTTCTGCGCAATCTTTTCGAACCATCCTCGATGGAACCTGCATACACCAGCGTTATCATCTTCGTACTCCTTCAAGGCTCTCGTACATACGCTCTTAGCGAACTCCTCTGGTTCAGCAAACGTTGCTGAGTAGTTCGTCCAGTAGCGTCCCGTAACCATTATTGGGGCTATGAATCCGGGTGCCCAGTATAGGTTGGGAGTCATGTACCCATCGTCTCCGTACGGGAGGTAGATTGCTAGATCTTCGAACCTTATCTTGGTTCTAGCAATGCGTTCAGCAAACTTTTCGTCTAGTAGCTTTGCAGCTTTTCTAAGACCGTTCTCAGCGACAATCTTTAGCACCTCAGTCTTGTGTTCGACGAGCCCTAGGAGTATTTGACGCGCAAGTATCGCGTTCACAGACCACGCCTCTAGGTTCATGGTCATGGGGTCGAGGTTGGGCTTTGCACCGATACCAATCTCTTCGGGGGATAGTAGACCTCGATAAACTGCTTCGAGTAGCCAAGCAACGATTTGAGCAGTACCTATAGCATCGAATCCCAGCTGATCAACTAGGTCAACCAGCTCCGTCGTTAGCTCCAGATCGAAGATTCCTAGTAGTGGTCCAAATCCTTGGAATGGCTCGTAATCGACTTTCTTACCTCTCCAAACTTTCTTGCATGCGAGTGGGCATGGTTCGCCACACGTTCTCCATACACGGTTCTTGTCGAACGTTTCTACCTTGAATGGTTTCCAGAACTTCTCGATTATGATGTCCGCCAACCTCTTCCTAACACTCTTATCGAGATACATACTGTTGAAGTTGAACATCGGTAGCAATTCCCTGTAGTGTGGGTAGTTTACGCCGAACGTACCTCCAACGCCGTAGCTAGGATCGTATCGATACTTCTTTCCAGCGCTAAGCACAGTATCCACGAAGCTCTTGCCTAGCAACTTGTTGAACAATTCATTCAGTTTAGAGGGATCCTTAAGCTCTTCGGGAATAGGCGGAGTCCAATCACCGCCAGCCACTATCGCTACAACGTTGTGTGCTCGTGCGAGCACCGATCCAGGTGCTCCACGTGCAGCGAAATCTTCGCTACCTTCTACGAGTCTACCACTCTTAGGATCTACATCTATCGATACGAGTGCTCCGAAGATTGTTTTGAATGCTGCCGGACCTACAGCTACTATTCGTGCACGGTATCTTTCAATGACGTCGCGCATGTTATCGACGATCCACTTCGTTAATGCGTAAGCTCCGCGATAACCTTCGTAGAATGTGAAGATGTCCCAGAGCTGATCCTCGTAGAGTTCTACGAACTCTACCTTCTCAACGCCTTCCTTACCACCCTTGACCACGACTATCGTTGGACGCCGTGCTTTACCCTCTATGGCGACTGCATGAGCACCGCAACCAACGAACTTGTACGCTGCGCCACCCATCGTCGATACGTGTAGAACCTTGGATTCAGGGCTTCTGAACACGGCGACTAGCCTATGAACACCGAAGAGTTTCGATCCTGCAAACAGACCGCATCCAAGTAGAAGGACATTGCGTGGATCGAATACATCGTATCTCCAGCTCTCGACCTCCTCGAGATGTATCTTTACACCAGCATCGATAGGTCCCAGCACTCTCTCTTCCTTAACATCGTACTCCTTAACGTTCCACGATCGCGTAGCTACATCGACGCGCAGTACCCGGTAGAAGGGGTTCACTATCCACACCCCATCGATACCTTGTCGTGAAGCTAGGTATATAGCTCCCAAGCTTTAACGAGTATAATTGTTGTTATTCAAACACTCGCATATCGAGTCACGATACGGATTTTTACCTCTTTACCTAGAGCAAGCCTAGGTAAGGAGATCATGAAGATGCTCAGGATTGCATCGCTTGCATTACTGATTCTACTCCTCGGAATCATGGCCTCAACTATCGCCAGCACGCCACTATCAGTCCAGATCGTGTATCGACTCGACGAGGATTACACACTTCATGTTCTAATCGTAACGAAGGTCAACACAAGCTACGTCTTCGTACCATTCAACGATCAACTCATCGAAGAATCCATAACAGCTTTCGATGAGAATGGTTCGCCCGTATTCGTATCGTTCAACGGAACGGGATTCGAGATAATCCTTCCAGGTATAGAACTCGAGAACGCAACGACAACCGTATACATCGATGCCATCCTTAACCAGAGCTACTTCGTAGAACCTAACGTGCTCAAAATCGTGTTGAAACCCACGTACGAAGCATACCTATACCTACCGAAGAACATCGCAATCCTATCCATAGAGCCTTCCACTGGTTGGGACCTGCGATCAACTCCCGACGGTAAGCTCTACTTCGTGCTACAACCAGGTTCGTACACGTTGTATCTATACGTGGCTACGATAACTACTTCAACCATGACGCCTACAACCACAACGCCATCAACGATAGCAACCACAACAACGTATACTACAATTACTACAACAATAAGCACCATAACGCAAGCAACTCAGTCAACGCCTCGGATCACATTAACCCCAACACAACCTACGCAAGCTCCTAACACTACGACGACAACAATCACCGCATCGATACCATCGCTAAACACGTCTACAAGACCTACCCAATCCCGTAGCACGAGTACGATACCCCATACAGAATCATCAACGACGAAGACCTCGAGCTACGCTATTACTACGGTAACAACTCGCAAAACAACAATTAGTACCCATACCAGCCCAACAACATCGATTAGTACCACAACCTCTGTTAGTGAGGAAGGTAGCACCAATCCTGTCCTATACATAGCTATAGGGATGATCATCGGGGCCATCGCAGGAGCTTTAGCAGCAATCTTA
>JAMOOB010000312.1 GCA_027066265.1 Desulfurococcales archaeon | reverse complement strand
ATGCCAAGACCAACCCATTCATGAAGCTCGTCTATCCACGGATCGTCAACGTAACGAGTCCCGGCTCCTCCTTCAGCCTCAACGTTGAGCAGGTAAAGGCTCTGAACCCCGACGTCGTGATTATATGGCCCTACAAATCGAAGATCGTCGAGGAGCTCGAGAGGCTTGGGATACCCGTGGTACGGATCCAGCTCTATAGCTATAGAGACATCGTTAGGTGTATCTATACCCTCGGAGCGCTTCTCGATGATCTTCAGCGTGCTCACGAGATCGTTGAGGATATGGATAGCATCGTGAAGCTCGTCGAGGAACGCGTATCGAGGATACCCATCGATGAGAGGGTGAAAGTCTTGTTCCTATGGAGCAAACCTACGAAGGTTCAGGGTGGTAGAGGAACGACGCAGGACTTCATCGCGATGGCTGGAGGAATAAATCCGGCTGCCGAGGTCTATCCAACCAAGTCCTACGTATCGGTCGACTTCGAACAGATCGTTGCGTGGAACCCGGACGTCATAGTTGTGTGGTACTACGCTAGGTACGACATCAACAAGACTATCCTGAACGATCCGAGGTGGTCTACGATCAAGGCGGTTAGGGAGGGTAGGGTGTATCGAGAACCTTTGCTAGAGCATTGGGGTCCCGATGCAGCGTTGCTGGTGCTGTGGATGGCTACCAAGTTCTATCCGAACGCGTTCAGCGATATCGATTGGGTTAAGATCGCGGATCGATACTACGAGAAGTGGTACGGAGTAACGTACCACGAGCTGCTGAAAGCTGTGGGTGGTTGAGGAATTGCTTCGCTCGCTGATCAGGTTAGCGATAATCTTTTTCCTTCCCCTAGCCATGGTTCTCTCGACTTTCCTAGGTAGGTACCCAGCACCGCCTAGCCAAGTACTTCAGTGCTTGATCCATGCACTGATTCCCCAAGCATCGAATCCACCGCCCGAGACCGTGGAGGTGATCGTTCTTCTCTACCGCTTGCCTAGAATCGTTGCCGCTACCATCGTAGGGATAGCGTTGGCTTGCTCGGGAGCTGCTCTACAGACCGCTTTGAGGAACCCACTCATCGATAGCTACATACTCGGCGTTAGCTCGGGAGCTGCTCTCGGCGCCGCCATAGCTTTGGCGTTCCTACCACCCTACGTACCTATCGAGCTGATCGCTAGTCTCTGCGCATTCGCAAGCTTCCTCCTCGTCGTAGCGATCGCGTGGGGATGGGGGAGAGGATCCGTGGTATCGATAGTTCTCTCCGGAATCGTTGTGAACGCTATGCTGAGCGCAGCCATATCCTTGGTCAAGTGGATGACTCCCGATCCACATCGCTTGGCATCCATAGTCTTCTGGCTCATGGGAGACATCGGAGCAGCCGCCGACTGGGGTACGGTGGCTAGGATGACGACGATCGTGCTACCCCTCACTGCGATTCTCGTTGCCATGGGTTGGAGACTCAACATCCTTTCGCTAAGCGATGAGGAAGCTCGTTCCCTAGGCATCGACCCGGCTAGGGAGAGGCTCTTGATAG
>JAMOOB010000311.1 GCA_027066265.1 Desulfurococcales archaeon | reverse complement strand
GCTCGTTTCCTACCATCTAAGGGTATTGAAGGAGAGTGGTTTCGTTAAGGAGATCGAGTACGAGAGGTTCAGGCTCTACGAACTGGATCGAGATCGCGTTAAGGAACTCATCGATGCTCTTACCAGGATACTTCATCTCGATGAAGAAGAGCGCCAGTAGGGGCATACGGCACAGATCTCTGGATGCTTATCCACTACAACGAAGTACTTCCCATCCCTCTCTACCGTAACGAGGGTTGGTACCGGGGTTTCGAGTACGAGTTTGGTGCACGTACCGTCCTCGATACGGTAGTAAGCGCATTGGCAACGCTTCCTCATTCCCACGACCATGATGTTGGCTAGGATCTTAGCAATCTCAACAACTTCGTCGGGGGTTCCCTCCCTTCTTCGAAGCGATGAGAAGAGTTTCAGGGCACGATTCAGAGCATCATCGAAGCGTTTGAACACGACGTTGAGAGCCATTGCCTAGCCCGCGAACTACCTCGGTAGGTAACACCATATACGCTGGAGGGGTCAGTCCAGCTCCGCTTCCTCATCCTTTGATCAGGTTATCGGGCCTTCATCACGCCCACCGCTTCTCTCCATCGAAGGCAAAAACCTTTTTGTTCGAAGTCCTAGGTCTAGACCTTGGTGCGCACGATGAGTATCGTCGAGGAGCTCGAGGAGGAAGCTAAGCGCGTTATCGAGGAGGCTAGGAAGCGTGCTAGAGAAATCGTTTCTCGTGCTGAGGAAGAGGCTAGGAAGATTCTAGAGGATCGTAGCTACTTAGAGGAGTTGAAGCGGGAGAAGGAGGAGCTTATCAAGCGTGCTGAGGAAGAGGCTAGGAAGATCGTTGAGGAAGCGCAGCGTAGTGCTGAAGAGATTCGTAGGAAGGGGTTGGAGAGAGTTCCTTCGCTAGCTCGTAGAATCGCTAGAGAGATCGCCGGTGTCTAGCCTTGGGCATACTGCTGAGCAAACCCGATGTATGTTGCCGTGTTGCGATAGCTGCGCTGAGGGATGAAGCTGAGGAGATCGCTAAGAAGCTTCAGGAAGCTGGTGCGTTTCAGGTAGCTGAGCCACGCGTTGTTAAGGGTCGTGCTCTCGAGCTTGTTGAAGAGCTTGTCAAGCTATACGAACGTGCTTCGACTATCCTCACAGAGTTCCTAAGGAGACTGCCTCGAGACGTTACGGTTAGGCTGGACCACGTTCCTAGCATCGAGGAAGCTAGGCAGAGCCTTCCTAGGTACGTAGAGGAACTCGAACGTGAACTCAGCGAAATCAAGAAGATCGAGGAGAGGGTTGCTAGAGCTAGGAAGGAACTCGATGAGTTGATCAAGCTGAGGGAGTTCCTTAGCTACGTAGCCCAGATCTTTGGAATGGATGCTCCTCTCAACGTGATCGAGTTCGAGGGTAGCGCACTAGCGATACACGTGTTTAGGGGTAGTGCAGCGTGTTGCGAAAAGCTTGAGGGTCTCAACGTTGTTGCGAAGCACATCGTTGGCGATACCTGCTTCGCTTCCATAGCGTACCTAAGGATCTTCGAGAACG
>JAMOOB010000310.1 GCA_027066265.1 Desulfurococcales archaeon | reverse complement strand
AGATACCTAGCGTAGAGATTCAGGACATCTAGCCTAGCCTCTACCTCACCGAGAGAGGTAACAACATCGCTAAGCTTAGCATCGATGGAAGCAGTTCTCGTCTCTACCCTATCGAGCTCCGTGTAGATCTCGGGTAGGTACCTCGCGTAGGATGCCAGCAGATCCTGCTTGCTAGATACCTCACCAAGCGACGCAACAACGTCGCTCAGCCTAGCGTTGGCGGTATCCAGCTTCGTTGCTACTGTATCCACAGACTGCTTAACGCCGTCGATCTTGCTAGATATGGTATCAAGCTTAGAGGATACCTCACCCAGCTTGCTCCTGATATCGCCAGTGTTTGTAGCCGTTGTACCAGTGTTCGTCGCGATCGTTCCCAGCTTAGACCTGATATCCTCGATATCCTGCTTAGCCTCGTCCAGGAACGCCGAGATGCCCACGGGATCGCCATCCTTGATCACTCGCCTTCCCTGCACAAGCAGATCCATATAGAAGTAGCCGTACATAGCGTAGACATCGCGCCACCTACGATCGGGCTTACCAACATCGTACCTGCTGTCTACAGCTGGAGCAACATCGCTTTCAAGCCTAGAAGGATCGTAAGCCCTCCTAACCATCTCCTCGGCATGAGCCCAGTAGGTATACAGGATGTCGAGTGCATCGACAACAGCATTCCATTCTTCTGGAAAGAGGATTTCGTATCCCTTGTGTCGTAGACCTATCCACGTCATATATGGATTACCCCGCTCCTCCTCCGCGAAGAGTAGGTGTTTCGATACTTAAAACGCTCTACTCTATAATGACGCAGAAGAGAGGCGGAGAAAAACGGTGGTTGGCTTAGGCGCGCTCTATATATGTTACAAGGTATATACTGGTACCTATCTACGTAGCTCCGACAGCGGTCTGGGTACCAGCACACCTGTAGAGGTAGAGGATAGCGATGATGTTGTAGAGCTGAGCGACTCTAGGGCTCTAGAAGCCTTCTCCAGCTCCTCCAGCGCCCTGGCGGCGTCCTTCAGTATCTCGTTGGCTTCACGGTTTATGTCCTCTATCCACCTCCTGACGTCCTCGATAACCCTGTTTATATCTATGGTCTCAGACATGCTCTCCCCAGATAGGAGATGTGCGCGGAGCTGATACGCTCTATGCATCTAGAGCCACATGGTCGAGAACATGGTTTTGGAGCTGTCTATGAGTAGGCACAGCGCGAGTAGCAGGATCAGCATCACTATGACGAACACCGCTACAGCTATAAGCGGAGCGACATCGATGGAGAAGAGCCTTCTAGCGGTATCGAGAAGAGGCTTAAGCGCCTTGAGGAAGGTGTAGAGAGGTAGGAAAAGGGCTGTGCCAACGATGAGAACAACGATGAGAACGAGGATCAGGGTGAGGATTGTTCTAGCGCTAGACCCTGGCACGCCTCATAGCCCTAGCCACGTATCTCTGGCGCCTCCTCTCGGCTAGCCATAGGTAGAACTGTATCTCGTAGTCATCGACGCCCCACTCCTTCAGAGCCCTAAGCTCCTCCTCAAGCG
>JAMOOB010000309.1 GCA_027066265.1 Desulfurococcales archaeon | reverse complement strand
CCTGAGAATCTCGAGGTCGAGCTCGTCGAGCGTTTCAGCCGAGGTAGCGCTCATCACCCATCAGCCGCGGGACTTATCATCATACCTCTTCGAAACTACGCAGGAAACCGTATTAAGGTAGCGATTCGGCGCGGAACCAACGGCGTTGAGGCTGCGGTGATGCTTCATGGAGCCGAACCTCGTGAAGATAGCGGTTCTGAAGACCGCATCCATCCTATCAATTCGCGATCTACGTAGGTGGCGAGTCGATGACGAGGTCGTAGAGCTTCCGTATCGATGGAGCGGTGGTCCCAAGATCTTCGAAGCCCTTGAGCTTCCTCCTCTGAGGGAGGATGAAGAGGTGTCTACGTACCTAAGGATATGGTCTAACTCGGAATGCGTAGTCTACGTAGATGGAGTGCCGTACCATGCCTACGTGCGTAGACTCGAAGAGTTTCCACTCGTACCAAGCATTAGGAGGTTATCGATCGAGGTGCTGGCTAGGGATCTCGATGGTTTGGGTAGGAGGATTCGCGAACCCGAACTGCAACGCGTTGCATTGATAGAGAGATCGCGAACTCTCTACACGTTGGCAACGCTTCTCGAGACCTTGGTAGAGCTCTGGAGAACGACTAGCATCGAAGCACTTCGTAGAGAGATCGAGGATATCGTAGCTAGAACCCTATCCATGGTCTACGTCGAGAGCCTAGATGTTGAGAGGATGAAGATCCTGGCGGAGAGCGTTAAGAGCTACGACTACTTCCAGTGGTACAACCCTCTAAGGACGATGGATGAGGTACCTAGTCGAGCTCTCGAGATAGCTGGATGTAGAGCTCCGAACCTAAGGGATGTTGTAGAGCGTGGAAAGGAAGCTCTGAGGTATCTAGAGAACGAGATTCGGAACCTCGTCGAACGTTACGGCAAGCGAGGAACACTGCATGCGGTAGCTACGACGCATCTAGACTTTCTATGGCTTTGGGGAAGGGATGTATTCGAACGAAAGCTCGGTTCGACCATGGCTACGCTACTACTCTACGCCAAGAGGTTTCCGCAGGTCGTGGTAGGCGTAACGTCGACGCACTACGTCTACGAGCTAAGTAGACGTTTCCCCAAGCTCTTCGAAGAGCTTAGGAAGTGTTTCTCTGAAGGTAAGTGCGTATCGTTGGGAGGATTCTGGACGGAGTTCGATGCGAATCTGATAGACGGAGAATCGCTTGCTAGGCAATTCCTCTACGGTCAGCGCATCCTCGAGAAGCTGGTGGGCGTACGTGCGAAGATATCCTTCCTCCCCGATACCTTCGGATTCCCACCTTCGTTGCCGCAGATCCTTAGGCAGAGCGGTATCGAGTTGTTCGTTGTTCGCAAGCTTAGCTGGAACGATACGAACAGGTTTCCGTACAAACACTTCCTGTGGATAGGTATCGATGGTAGTGCAATACCAGCGATATTCGTGGACCACATCTCTGCCTCGCTTCCAACCTCGATCAGAGACATCGTGCGTGTATTCAGCGGTGTGGAGAGGTACGTTGATAGAATGCTGTATCCCTACGGCTA
>JAMOOB010000308.1 GCA_027066265.1 Desulfurococcales archaeon | reverse complement strand
CAAGAGGTGGATCATTAGAAAGGTTCTGAGGAAATGTCTGAGGATACTCGTTGAGAAGGGTATCCTCAGAGTCGATAGGGAGAAGCTCGAGAAAGCAGCACAGCTCTCTCCCGCTATGAAGGAACTCGCTGAGAAGATTCGTGGAGACGATTCTGAAGCTCGCGATAAGCCTTGATAAGGTTCTCCAGGGATTGAATCACCACCTCATCATCAACGCTGTGCTCCTCCACATCCTTCCTAATCGACGTGATGAACTCCCTAATCACGTTACGAGCAAGCTCCTCTAGCTTGCTAAGCTCTTCCAACTCCTTGGCAACAGCATCGCTTTGCGGAGCGTATCGCTCTAAACACGTTCGTGCAAGCTTCACGGTACCCATGAGTCCGAGCGCAAGGCTCTTGATCTGCTCAACGAGTTCTCGAACCCTCATCCTGTAGTAGAGGTAGCTAGCCTCTACCTTGAGGAAGTACTGCATCTTATCGTAGCCAACAGCACTCTGAAGCTTGTACCCTCGGTAACCCATCTTCACGAGCTCGATCAGAGCCCTCTCGTCATCGATACCCTTATCCTTCGCGTACTCACGCACCAAGGACTCTACTTCGCGTGGAATCCTACGCCTAAACACGGAGCCTACTCACCACAGACCACAACGTTCGTACGCGGTAAAGTAGTGTGATGAGAGGGAGTCAGGCTGGGAGGACATCATCACGGATCAGCAAGGGCGAATATCATCAACCCACGCACCGAGTCTCTACGCAACCTTAAAACCGTTGCAACAATAGCTACCCGGGGCACAGCCATGGCTAACGAAGAAAAGAAGCAGAAGCAGCCCGAAGAAGAGGAAGACGTAGAGGAAGAAATCGAGCTAGAGATGGAGCTCGAGATGATGTCTAAGAAACGCAGACCATCGGATAGATCTTGCTAAAAACTCTTTCCATTGATTCGATTCCGACGAGCTCTACGATCATCGAGCGATTACATAGAACGCTATGGGAACCCTGTATATGCAACTACCCTTCACGAACTTCAGCTTACTGATGCGGAAGTGTATCCATTCGAACGTATTGTATGCGTTGGGTATGGGTGGATAGTTGCAGTATGATCCATCACCACAATTCTGCAAACCGCCATTGATGTAGATACTGCTCTCGCTCTCCGTTCCCAGTTCGAGGGATAGAGGTATCGCTGCAAGTACTGGAACGAACGGAGTACACGCACCTTCGGTAGCAACCTCGCATACAGCGGCAAGAATAGGTCCTACCGGTATCGAGATTTCGAACCCAGCATTACAAGTATCGAAGAAGTTGAAGATATGCGATAACGCTACTCCTTCGCCTGGATCGAGCTTACCATCTTCTAGAGGGGTTCCTGGCACGTAGGGACGTACCTCCTCTGTAGCATTATCGTTGAAGAAGTATTGCGTAACAATCGATGGTGGCTCGCCTACCTTAGCACCTCCAAGAATGGTTGCACCATATATCGCGATATCGTTCACGTAGAGAACCAATCGTTTCAGCAATGGGTCCTCACCCATGTA
>JAMOOB010000307.1 GCA_027066265.1 Desulfurococcales archaeon | reverse complement strand
CCTAACAACGCTGTCGATAATCGTGCGTACGAAGGTGTTTCTAACCACATCCACGTTCTTCCCCTTCTCTAACACAACCTTCTTCAGCTCGGGAGGAGCATCAACGAACAGCACATTGCTAACCTCCTTCAACACACTACGAAGCTTCTCCGGATCAACATCGCTCGCAATCCTTAGCCTAACCACGTTCCTAACAACCAACCCCCTTCCTTCGCTAAGCAACCTATCTACATCCTCCCTCGTAAGTTCGTAGAGCACAGCGTTCTCCACGATCACCATCCCATTCTCTTGACGAACCTCCTTAACATGCTCACTCCTCTCCTCAACAACCCTCCTAACGCTATCAGACAAGCTCTCCAACTCCAACTCCTTCAACAACCTGTAAGCCTTCCAACCAAGCTCCGTAAGCTCGTAGAAACCCTTCTCATTCTTCCTCACAAGATTACCCAGCTTCTTTACGTGGAAAGCCATGACACTCGAATCCTCGACCCCAACATCCCTCATCAGATCAGTGAAGGATCTCGGACCACGCTCAGCAAGAACCCGGATAACATTCCTCCTAACTCTGTGAGCCAACGCGTGGAACACATCGTCGTGAATCGAATGCTTTGCTTCGGAACCCATCCACGCACCCCAGACACACCACTCCTCAAGCTCGCTGATAAGTAATCGAGTTGATGATCCTTGACAAATCCAGGAATCGAACGCGTTCACAGCACTAAACCCACCAACCAATAGATCGACGATACCCGATCGCTACCTCGAGGCACTTTAAGATGCTTAGCTACAGCACTTCGTTGGAGAACGATTGCTAGGTGTTGCAGAGTTGTCGCTGTATGTAGACCGTGGTTACAGGACGAGAGCGGGTACGATGTTCTACGATAGGGTTGCCGAGCTTAGGGTTCTCGAGGATGTTGTTGGTAAGCCTAGCTTCGTCGTTGTGTGGGGTCCTAGAAACGTTGGTAAGTCCGAGCTCTTGCTCTACCTCTCTTCGAGGATCTGTCGAAGCTACGTGGTTCTGTACCTAGATGTTAGGAGGATGGTTATGGATAGAGAGCTCGCATCGCTGTCGATGGGTATGGACCTCGCTAAGAACCTCCTCGATAGGATTGCATCGCTGCTCCGGGTTAAGGATCTCGTCGACGTTGTCGAGGAGTGCTATCGTTTGGTGGAGGAAGTCGTTGAGAAGGGATGCGTGTGGATCCTAGACGAAGTCCATCTACTCGAGAACTACGGAACCGTACTCGAGGCGTTGATCAAGACTTCGCTCTACAGCTACCGTAGGAAACCTCTATCGATCGTTGTTACCTCGAGCGAAGGTTCGTTCGTACTAAGCAACGCTTTCCGTAAACTACTGGAGTACGGTGCTCTAGAGCTACTCGTCGAGCCAATGGATGAGAAGCACTTCGTAGCGTTCGCCGAGGAATACCTAGCCCTAAGAAACATCGATCTAGGCATCGATCTGCACAGCGTCTACCACGAGCTTACCGGAGGCGTACCCGGAGCCTTCATCGCGTTGATCAGCCAAGGCATCGAGACA
>JAMOOB010000306.1 GCA_027066265.1 Desulfurococcales archaeon | reverse complement strand
CTAGAACCCAGAGAAATTAGGAGGATAAGCAACGTAGCTACCTACGTAGAAGGAGAACGAGTCTACCCCTAGAACGTACTGAAGACTTCAACACATCTCACATCCCTTATAAATCCCTATAAAACTCTCTCCACATACCTTTCTATCGAAAAACTGTAGAGAACCTTTAAGTCCTACGAAACCTATGTCTCGAGCGAAGGTAGGGTGAGATCCGATGGCTTTCAAGATTTTAGCTTCGATCTTGATGCTCGTATGCATACTTTCAACGACAGCTCTAGGTATCGTTGCTAGCTTCGACGAGACCCGGATCGTTCTACATAGCATCTTAGAGGGTAAGACTGTAGCTCTGATCAAGATCTTCATCAAGATTCCACCCATTAAAGCGGGAGAGTGTATGGTTGCGGTACACAAACTAATTCCGGGTACGTATAGCAAGCGTATATTCGTAGACCTTGCCAAGCCAGGGCAAACAGTGCTGGTTAGATACATCACGCCAGTAGTTCCGGAGAGCTATGGCATCGATGAGGAGGGTAATCCCGTTGTAAAGTACTGGACACCGCAGCAATTCTTCGTAATTGTACACTGTATTGATTCCGATGGAAAGACTGTTCTCAACTTCGTCAAGAGCTACTACGTACCGATAAAGAAACTCATAACGACACTTGTTGTAGATGTCGATAAGGAGATGAAGAGCTTTAGCAAACGCATTACGCGTAGTGCTACGAGCGATGAAGATACTTACTGGTGGGATGATTGCGTCATTCAGATAACGAACGATAGAGGCGATGATAAGTACGGTTACTGCGTAACGTGGGTAGCTGTTGCAAAGATACATGCTATTTATGGTCTTAAAACGAGATTCGAAATACGTTGCTACCCAAGATCGACTGCAATCTTCCTAGAATCGTTCGGTAGAGCATGTAGCGAGTTCAATCCGGGGTGTCCGTATGACGTACCATGGAATCCCATGGGCAAAGTTCTGACGAGTTCAACAGTTTCGCAAAACACGAGCTTTATCTCTCCACCGAATCCACAATGGCATTACATAGGTGTTGTGATAGCGAACGTAGAGTACCTCTACGAATACCATAGATGGTGTCGATCTCGGCTAGGTTACTGCCACTACTACGAGCTTCTATATCCGTCAAAAATCAAAGGCGTGAAGATACCCTATATAATAATCGAATGGAATCACCCACCGATACCGCCGTACGCTACCGGACCAATAAGAGGAAATATATTGATAACGTTCTCCGATAGATCTATCGACGAAGGTAGAACGATCGGTATAAAGACGAAGCTTGGAATCGAACTATTTCGGAGTCTAGATGTCTACGTTGATGTGTATGCAACAATAAGAGTTGACCAGAGCTACATAGGACCCCTCGTTAGGATAGTGGACATTAGCGGAAAGGACTACGATTGGTACTACTGGTGGCACAAAGATAATGATCCTCTAAACTACGAGGTTATAGTAGCGTCATCGCAGTAACGATGAATATCGCTACACTTGATTAAACGAAGCGTTCTCGCCCCTCTAT
>JAMOOB010000305.1 GCA_027066265.1 Desulfurococcales archaeon | reverse complement strand
GGAGAGCTAGGTTATGCAGAGAGCAGCTCTATCGATGCCTAGAGAAGGTAGTTCCTCGTAGGCTTCAGCTCGTGGCCGAGATTCTCGGAGTCGATCATCTCCTCGATGGGGCTACCCCATCGATAAAGCTCAACCTCAGAGAATCGAAGAACGTTGGAGGTAAGTACGTCTGGGGAAGGAAGATCATCAGGATAGACGTTCCCAAAACCTGTAGAGTGGAGGACCTACTGCCATCGCTAGATCACGAGCTTGTTCACTTTCTTCAAGATGCTGTACTTAGACTAGATCCTAAGATGTCTAAGTTCGTTGTCGAGGGTATGGCTAGCTTAGTAGAGCTGCTTCTACATGGCGAGGTGCGCGGTTATCGGAAAGAACTTCTCGAGTATATTACCTGGTGTCTTTCTCAGGATAGGAACCATCTATGCTCTTTATTGGTGCACCTAGGCGAAGACATGATTAGAGGGGTCCTAGCATCGGAGGTGCACCAACGCTAACTGCTGTATATAGTAAGCGGGTGAGCCGATGTTCGACCCCGTTGAGCAGGCTAGAGCTAAGCGTGCTCTTGGCCTAGCGTTCCTAGGGCTGATCCTCGTTCTAGCTGCTACAGGGATCGTACAGTTCATCACCGGTAAGAGCGTTGGCGATATAGCTGCTACGATATGCGGAGATAGCGATATGTGTAGAAACGCCGTGACGAATTCTATCACATTCCTCCAGTACCTAGCTATACTCATCTTCGTACTGGCAATCATCTGGAACGGCATTAGGCTGAAGACAACCGACTGATCTAGGTGATGTAGATGAAGTTCTTATCAACGCTTTTTCTCTTTGCCCTGTTCTCGCACGCGGTCATAGCTACGGAGGGCTGCTACTGTAACTGGTGGGATCCTCGTACGTGGGGATGCTGCTTCTCTCAGCTGTTTAACCAAGCGTTTAACGCTTTGAAAGATGCTGTTCTAGGTGGTCTAGAGGCTGCGTTTAGGAAGATCGTTGAGGGTATAGCTAGCCCAGCTCTGAAGATAGGTGTTGCTCTACCAACGTTTGAGAACTTCAGCATAGCTAAGCTCAGAACATACATTGTGACAGCTCTTGGAGACGCTATGGTTCGGGTGTACAACATCGCTATGCTCGTTGCCTACGGAATTGTAGGTGTAGCGCTTATGCTATCGGGTTTCTGGGTACTTGGAGAATCCATGGATTTGATGAGGCAGGGCGAGGGTATGTCTACGCTGAGACGCGTTGTCCTAGTAGCTGCTCTGATACCTCTGGCTAGGTATGTATACGACTACGCTGCTCTAGGCATAGCCTACGCGAACTCGTTGATAGCTCCTCCAGCAACTGTTGCTACTCTCGTAGGTGCTGCTGGAGGTGTATCGCTTGGAGCAGCTCTAGGCATAGCTCTTCTAGGTGGCTGGATAATCTTCGGCGTGTTTGCGCTCATAGGCTTCGTGCTGCTGGTTCTAGGAGCTCTGAGGCTGATGCTGGTAGCTGTTCTAGCGTCTCTTCTACCGGTAGCTCTCGCCCTAACACTCATCCCCCTATCC
>JAMOOB010000304.1 GCA_027066265.1 Desulfurococcales archaeon | reverse complement strand
CACGGTTCCATCGTCACACTGATCCCTATACACTTCGTTAACGCCGTGACCCGTCATGACGTAGGCCATGAGGTACGAACCGTAGACTGCCGTACCCTTCGGCTGTCTAGACCATATGATCTTCCTCCACATCCACGTTAACGTAACGTTGAACTCCGGCAATCCATCACCGTCCGGATCCTCAACGTTTGTATCCCACCGATTGCCTGGACCTATGTAGCTGCTAGGCCATGGATCGAGTATCCAGTAGTACCTCTTCGTAGAATCGTTAGGATCATCGTAGGTGTACGCCACGACAACGACGTAGTGACCCGTTAGAACGTTCATGTGCGCCATCCATCCCTTCTGTAGATACTCCTTCATCTGGGCCAAGGGAACGTACTGGTACTCGAACTGAACACCGATGCCTAAGCTATTGAGGTTGTCTATTATCTGCGTAATCTCGCTCCATGCATAACCACCTTCACCTCTATCTTCGAGACCACCTATGTACAGCAGCAATCGCTCGATTGCGTAGGTGCTTAGGTAGTGATAGATGTAGGGATCTGCTTCTGGGAAGTCTCGACCGAACTCTGGATCGGTCCACGATGGGTACTTAGCTTTGAGTCTAGCAGGTAGATCTGGTACGAAGCTGTGGAGAATCATGTAGAGCGATGCTATTCCACACCAACCTTTGTACGTCGAGACATCGGGATCGTTACCGTAGCTACTGTATCCCGTGCCAACGGGTTGCTGATGAGCTATGGCTATGTCTCGGTTATCTCCGAACTCCGTTCTATTCCACGGATCCTGGGATCCCGTGGAGGGGGTTGTAGTCGTGGCAGTAGTGGTAGTCGTTGTCGTTACGGTTCCCGTCGAAGGTACGTACTGATCCAGTACCGTTAACTGATCGCTTGTTGGTAGATCGTATGTATCCGAACCAGCACCCGGATTACTGTTTGCAGATGCGTACCTAAACACGGAGAAGCCCGACGATGCTTGTAGAGCGTAATCGATATCGCTCTGTAGATCGCTTGCCGGTCTCGGGCTAGGATTATCATCGCTGTAGTACAGTATCAGCACCGGGTAGACCTTGACCATCGATGCTCTGTCGGGAGCATCGTTCTGTATATCAGCCTTGATATCGTTAACCACCTCTGCTACCCACGAAGAAGGCTTTCCGTAGACCGAGGTGTAGGTCTCTGGAAAGATCATGTCTACAACCTTCGCTAGGTATCCAACGTCCTGACCATAGTAGTAGGCATTACACGAGGTGTCAGACCACGTACCATCGTCGGGACATGCATCGGTTTCAGGTATCGAAGCGAATACTACTGGAATCTCTACACCATACTTCTGCTCTACCTGCTCTATCGCTTGCACGATCTTTGCAGTAACGTTGTATATCGTCTCTACCTGGTACTTAGTCGTGAAGTAGTGGCCTGGAAACCTAAAGCTATCGTCTAGCACAACTCCATCCGGTACGTAGTTTACGTACCCTCTCTCCGGATCAATGGCGTTGAGAATCACGTTTATGAGAGCCTCGACGTAGCTCTGATCGTCTGGTCGAAC
>JAMOOB010000303.1 GCA_027066265.1 Desulfurococcales archaeon | reverse complement strand
CCTTAGGAGAGTCGATGTAGAGAACTTGATGAAGTACGTAATGCTCTACGTACGTAGGGATCTCTATGCAACTGCTTTATCGAAAGCCGGAATAGATCCAGAAACGTTTGTAGCTAGATGGCGAGATACTCTATGTATTGATTCGAAGAGTTTTTGAATTCTAGATAATTGTAGGTAGAACCAAACACTTATTTCCTCGAGCCATGGGGTCTCTGAGACCCTAGGGAGCGGGATTATGATACGCGTAGCAATTCTCGGTCAAGGTCTTGTAGCAACACACCTAGTCATTGGAGTTGAAAGGATTAAACGCGGAGAACTAGAACCCTACGGCGTTCCATTCGCTAGGTACAGGCTTCCGTACCGAATCGAAGACATCGAGTTCGTGGCTTCGTACGACGTAGACGATTCCAAGGTTGGCAAGAGTTTGTACGAAGTTGCAAAGAAGCTCGTAGGGGACCTACTGCCAGTGCCGGAGAGCCTCAAGGAGATCCATGTTAGGAGAGGGATCCACCTAGGTTCCATGAAGGGACTTCCATTCAGCGTCAAGGGGCTCGAAGAAGAGCTTGGCGATCTTCCTAGCGCTGTTGCAAAGCTCGTCGACGAATTCAAGGAGTTGAAACCAGACGTATTCGTGAACGTCATCACTACCGAGCCCGCAGAGGCTTACCACGACATCGAAGCTCTTAGGAAAGCTATCGAGCGTGGAGAGACCAGCGCAAGCCATGCATACGCCTACGCCATCGCTGCCTACGCTAAGGAGACGGGTAGGAAAGTTGTGTTGATAAACGCGATACCTTCGCCGCTCGCACGCGACGATGCTGTTGTGAAGCTGTTCGAGGAAGCGAACTCGATAGTCGTGGGCGATGATGGAGCTACCGGTGCAACACCGCTAACAGCGGATCTACTAGAACACCTTGCTCAGAGAAATAGGAGGGTACTATCCATAGCGCAGTTCAACATAGGTGGAAACACCGACTTCCTAGCGCTCTCCGTACCCGAGAGGAACCTCATGAAGGAGAAGACTAAGAGCAGCATCGTAGAGGACATCCTCGGTTACGACACACCTCATTTCATCAAGCCAACCGGCTACCTAGAGCCTCTAGGAGACAAGAAGTTCGTATCGATGCACATATGGTGGAAAACCTTCAATGGTTTAGACGACGAGCTCGTGGTTAACATGAGGATAAATGATAGCCCCGCACTGGCAGGTCTACTAGTAGACTTGATAAGGATCGGCAAAGCGTTGACAGACAAGGACGTCAAGGGTACGCCATACCTACTCAACGCATTCTTCATGAAATCGCCCGGGCCGCGCGGAGCCAAGAACATGGCTAGAATCGTAGCTTACTACAAGCTCCTTGACTGGCTCAAAGAGCTAGGAATCCTAGCCTAGCTCTTTTTACTGTAATCGTTGCTCACGCATGATAGCTCCACACCGATCATCAATCCGTGCATCAGAAAGGACGTCCTTCATCATAGAATCAGAGACCAGAGCCTTCATCACCAATGCGAAAAAGAAATAGGTTAGAGGATGAAAAGTGTTTCTATCGCTC
>JAMOOB010000302.1 GCA_027066265.1 Desulfurococcales archaeon | reverse complement strand
TCTGAGCTACGTAGTGCTCAACAAGGTTTGGAGAGACTATGGTTGCCAACTCAGGTTCCCGGCGTCTGTGTTCCGCAAACGATATATCTTTCCTACCTCTCTGAGCCGTGGTGATGAGCGTGCCTAAACTCGAAGAAGTGATCAACAAGATCGAGAACTCGATCCGTATCGTAGAGGAAGAGCTTGGAGTTGCGCAAGCAGTTACGTTGATCGAGGGCGTTGTTACGTGCGATGACTGTCTCCGTATCGAGGTATGCGACGAAGATTCGTTCATCAAAGCACTCGCAGCACTCGTAAAGCAGGGATTGGCAACGGGTTCGCTACCCATAATCGTGGCTAAGAAGGTGAGCTCCTCCGAGCTACGCTACGTAGCTGTGAACACCGTTGATAGGGTCATGCTCTCGCTATCGATGGAGATCAAGTACTAGCGCTAGTCGATCTCTCTCCTCGACAAACGATTTCTGCAGCTATACCCATGCTGCGAAGCATCGATACGAGGGACTCGATTTCGCGTAGTAGCTTCGATGCTCTTTCTCTACATGTTTCCACAACCTGCTTCGCGTAGCCGTGAACGATGTAGGTAGACGAAGGTATTGGTATTGGTAGGCTTCGAGCCGCTAAGTACCTAGCTACGTAGAGTCCTTTCCTCGACGTTTCCTCGATAACGACGATTCCATCGCCTACGTTTCGGTACCCAGCTACGCGATCACTCATAGCTTTGGGTACCGGTCGAAAGCTCGTCTTCCTCAACGCTTTCCGTAGATCGGCTTCGGGCGGTACCCACAGGCACAGCTTGATGTCTATCGATGCTAATCCTACGAACTGCTCTACGCATTTGAACACGGTTTCTGGATCCTCTACCTCGAAATCCATGTGTATGAATAGCGATAGGCTATCGCTAACGATCTTCTTAGGGCTGCAGCTGTTCGCGATCCTCAACGCTTTGACGAAGCCGAAGTTGGGATCTATCGATAGGTCTACCGATATCAAGAACCTACTCAACTTCTTCACCCAGCACTTCCTCGATATCCACGTCCGTACCATTCAAAAGCTTTGATAAGTACTCACGAGCTCTCCTCGACGCCTCCGCCTCATCGAAGCCGTTGAATACGTAGTGGTACTTCACGAGCTCGTAGTAGATCCTAAGGTTCTCAACAATCTCTTCGCGGCTCAGCTTCGATATCACGATACCAGCGTGAACAACGACTAGATCCCCAACCTCTACGGGAACCATGCATAGAGCCTCCACCGTAACCCCGCCCAGATCGACCTTGACAACGCCATCGCTAGCGATCTCGACTACGCGCGCTACGACCCCTAGACACATAGCTCCCAACCACGTAGCTGTTCTAGGATACGCGTGGAGAGGTGATGAGTTTCGACCACTCTGATCCGTGATGATGCGGTGGCTGTCTGATTCCTAACGCTAGTAGTAGTCTCCTAGGAGCCACACGTTCTCTATAAACACCTTTCTAAGACCTTCCTCCCTAGCTACCTTAGCAGCTTCCTCCGCATGTCTACGACTCGTTGGTGGTAGATCCTTGAGTAGGTGA
>JAMOOB010000301.1 GCA_027066265.1 Desulfurococcales archaeon | reverse complement strand
CTATCTGTTGGGTACATACGCATCGATGCTAATGCTGTACTATTTGCATCGCTTCTCAAGCTCTTGCATACTCTCGAGGATTATTGCCGTTATAGCCAGGATGATTCCAGGAAGTGCAGCGATCGATCCTCCAACGTTTTCACAGTAAACGAACTGTGTTCGTGTGCTCGCGATATGTATAGAGATGTTCATTGGATGATCGAGTTCGGAGCTTACGAACTCTATTCTGAGATCTAGGTAGTAGCTTCGATCCGTTAGAGGCCATAGTATCGGGACGTAGCCCGTGAAGAGATCCATCACGAGATGCAGAACGTAGAGAAGGATTGCTAACGCAATTACTACCCGCATCCTCTTCATTGTATCGAACCAGAACGAGGATATGAATATCGGGAACGCAAGGATTAGAGAGAGTACGAGGCTATGTGTAGCGGATCTATGGATGTGGGCAACGACATCGAGATCCGGAGCGATTCCTATCAATGCTAGGAGTAGTGCACGAAACCTACTGCGAACCACACTTCTAGCGATTAGGTAGCTAGCTACGTAGTGCGCTAACAGATCGGGCAACAATGGACCCTACCCTTCGTCGAAGCGTAGAGACTGAAAAGTTTTGTTTCAACCACAGCGATTCGCTACGTCTAGACGACCCCACGCTCGTACGCAAGCCGAGCGAGCTCTACACGAGGTAGTAGTCCATGGCTAGCGAGATGGGTAGGATCGTTCGAAGCGGTTTCTGGCTGTATCTATGCTCGTTAACGAACAACGTGTTCGGCTTCTTTTACTGGTTGCTTATCTCCAAGATTGGAGGACCTAGGATACTGGGCTTCGTGAGCGCTACCATAGGGCTCGCTAGCTTAGTAACCTCGTTGTTCTCCATGGGTATCCCGATAGGTGTTCAGAGATTCCTTGGCATGCATATGCGTAACCGCGAAGAGCTTACCAAGTTCTTCTGGTCTTCAACGCTGCTACTACTAGCATCGGAGTTCTGTGCAGGAACGATGCTTGCAATCATCGCTTTGATGGGTAGGTGCGTAGGGAACTATACGCCCGCGATGATGATCTTCGCCAGCGTATTCGTATCGCTATCCTCGCTCTCGCTATCTCTGCAAGCACTGCTTGTATCGATCCTACGCACCTCGGTTCTAGCTATCGCCACGCTGATCGGGAACCTTGCCAAGCTCTGCCTAGGCGTATCCCTCGTATACGCCGGGTTTGGGTGGATCGGTGCAGCACTCGGATACCTAGCCATACCGCTAGCCATAGCGATCACGGGTAGCGTAGAAGCGAGAAGGTTCGTATCTCTCAAACCATGCTTCGATAGATACCACGCAACAGAATCCCTTCGTGCGGGTCTAGCTTCGTGGATACCCAACGCGATTCTTATCTTGGGTCAGCAGCTAGCCGTAGTAACGGTCTTCGGAACCCACGGCGCGTTTGAAACGGGTAGGTTCTACCTAGCCTACACGATCGCTGGATTCGTTGGTGCCGTAGCCACGTCCATGCTCATGCTGTTGCTACCAGTGCTATCATCGATGGAGCAGGGAAGAGAGGCT